>NZ_JAGKJL010000131.1:0-8094 GCF_020329495.1 Bradyrhizobium australafricanum
CAAACCAGCGGGATGCTTTGACCCATGTCGCTCCCGATTTGTGCGAGCAATTTGCAGAACCGGCGACCAAGCCGCTCATCCTTAAACTCGCATCCCGCAACTTCCCGATCAACCCACGTCTCGATACCAGTCGTCAATCGCTGAGCACGCGCCCCGGCACGTTCCTTCACCAAGCCCATCGAGCACCCCGCGCTTCCGAATCAGGTGCTCAACAACGAATCACAACAGATTCTACCGATTCAAGATTTCGCCCGCGGCGCCTCGCTCAAATCCGACGTCAAATGTGGGTAATTGAAAGGTAGCCAAGTCGGGTACAGCGGTTTTTAGTTGACGATCAATAACTAGGGTGGTCATGCCGCTACCGTCAGGTCAATTGCGATTATTAGTAGTTGATTGTGTGCGACAATTGTAGGGACTCGACTATCCGCCATAACCGTCGGAATCGGCTCTCGTCTGGACTAGAGGGGGCGACTGCTGGCGAGCAGAGTCTAAAGTGTTGACCTCAATCGCGAGGGTGTAAGAGTAGCCGGTTTGTATCGCCCCCGCGGGCGAATGGAAGACGACCCGAGCAGATCTAGTGACGACCTCTCCTCCGCGGGCGCTGGGCCGGGCATCCTTGCATCGATCGAGCTGATGTCCATGAGCGTGCTTTGATCGACAGGCCGATTTGTTATCCGCCAGTAGTATGAGGACCAGTCCTCAAGAATTGAGGACGACCGGATAGTAATACCCAAACGGTCCTGGCGAGGAACGGACTCTGTCAATCGCGGCGATCCGGTACCCGGACCCCGTCGAAGTCAGCAGCGTCGCGGGAGGCCGCCATGGTGCGCACGCGGCGCACGATGATGACCTGCGTAGCCGCAAGTCCGATGAGGACCATTACCTTGCCCGCAATGCCAAGGGTCAGCACGATCATGGCCCACACGGCTACGCAGCCAGCTGCGGCTACGGCGGCGGAGATGAACATGAATCCCGCCCAGACGAAGCCCTCAGTCACTGGCCCGTCCGACACGATCTAGGTGTCCCTAAGACCCGCATGGTTCTTGTAGTTGACCAGCGCGGCATTCTCTGGGCCGAGTCGCTCTCACAAACACCTTATGCCGGTCGCAACGCTCGCACAGGGACTGAAAGGGAGGAGAGTCAAGAGTCAAACTATGTCTCCATTAGAAGCGATCGTCCGTTGGCTGGAAGGTCAGGACTTGGATACGCAACTGGAGGTCGCTGCATTCGCGACATTCCCTGTCTTCGTTGAAAGTGCCGTTCTCACGCTCGCCGGACCAGCTCGAAACTCTTCAACTCAACGATGGTTGACCGAGCCAAAGTTGGACTCGCAGGCCGTGCTCTGACCTTCCGGGTCATCTTCGAGTACTTTGCTGAGGGTAGAATTGTAAGCGACGGATGGAAACACACCGAGGAGCTGGTGATCAAGACTCTGAAACAGGCTGAACGCGACGGAAAGTTTGCGGCTGCGCGCAAGGCGCAACGGAAGCTACAACTATTGCCAGCCCGAAAGAACTGGTTTCGTGTTGCGAAATCTTGGAATGGCTTGGCTGCGACTTATTTGACAGGCCAGGCTCTTATTGGAGCGTCGGCGAGATGCGATTTGAGAGGAATTTCAACTGGTGAATGTCCTTGGTTGGTGCCCACGGCGGCTGCTCCGATGGTCGCCACTAAAACCGGCGCGCCCAGTGCATGCGCTCTACCGACGTCTGGTTTGCGCGCTACACATCGTGGACGCCACCGAGCGAGCCGTCGCCTCTTGCGGTGGACCTTCTACGGCGTACTTCGGCCGAGCACATTAAGCGATCTAAGATTGACGGGATCGGCCATTGCGCTGGCGTTCCGTTCGTGGTTGACCGCTTCGTCTCCGATCGCGCCCCGTACGACGGGCCTTGCGGGTTGTCTGTCCTCACGCACAAACGCCATCCACTAGCCACATTGACGGCAGATAGGGCCACACCCGCGATAAGAGCGCTACGGTTCTGTGCGATGGCGGAAGTGATGCTCATGCGCGATCCTCCTCATGCGCAGCGTCGAAAATGATCTTAACAGTCTAAAGAACGTAAGCGGATGTTTGCGTATTAGTTCTGTGGTTCTCATCGTGAACTCGTCATGGCCTCCGCGTTCGCGGATGGTTTCCCCGAGTGCGGCGAGCTGGTCGGCGTCGGTAGACCGAAGAACGGCTTGGAAAGCCGGTGTGAATTTGAGCCTGTCCATCGCAGCGCGTCTCCTCAGCCGATTGTGAGTGCCGGCCCTTCGAAGATATCTTCTGTCTTCGAGGCGGCGGCCGATCCATAGGCGCCAATCGCCGCAAAGGAGCCGTTGATGTACGCAGCTTCGCCGACATCGTGGAACTTTACCTGGAAACCGGCATCAAGATAAACTCCCGCGGATACATGGGGCGGCAGTTCAGTTCGGTGATGTCGGTCACCGCCGTCTTCGAAATGGTTGACGCCATGGCGCCGCAGCCAGCCTCCTATTACGAGGCGGGGCAGTTCGCTGATGGCGGCAGGCATTCTTGGATGCCTATTGTCGACGCCTATTCTCGTGCTGTTTGAACGACGGAAAGGTAGGACTGGCAGCCATTCGGAAACCTCGGTCATGAAAAAGTGTGGGCACCGTGTCGTTGCACACAGTTCGGTAAACGGCATGCAAGGACGGTAGCCACCCATCTATGTTCGATCGCCGCTATCATGAGCCTTTATGGGGCGCAGCTCTAGCTATCGGAATTGGTGGTGCGAGGGCATGCATGTCCGACGGCTCTGAATTATTGCAGGACCATCACTAGCCGACGCCGGCTCGGCCGCATCATGCCGATCGTAAACCAGAGACTGCTCAAGCGTGGCGATCTGCTTATTCCTCGATCGCGATTCTCGCCCGTAATCGTGGCGGAGATGGCGAAGCCACGGCAAAAGCGCAGCCGCGCGCGGTGCAGGTCGCTGATCGTTGGCATCTGATGGAGAACACCAGTGCCGGACGCTTGGCGGCGATCGGATGTACATGTGGCCTAATCGCGGATGCTCATGTCGACGAGGTGCTCAAGGAGTGTTGGCGAACCAGGTCGCCCGAAGAAGCAAAAGCAATCGTAGAGCACAATGAAGCCAACCCCAGAGAGATGTAGGTAGTGAATCGGTTCGCGACGCTCTTGCAGACAATCCGCGACTGGTTCGAAAAAGCAGGATGAAGAGGCGTGACCGTGGCGCACTCGGCGGATTCAAAGTTGAAAGGGCGGCGCGGCGTAATCGTTGGTCTTGGTCCGACCGAGACAAGGATGCCCGTCCTCTTGGACCGCAACATGCGTCCAACGACCCTCCAAGTCTGCCGCTTGGTGGTGGAGCAATACTCATAGTCCTACGGCAAGATGATTTCGCAAGCGGCCTTCGATTGTTCGGGAATCGCGCCAAGCCGCGCACAGGGGCCAGTTCGGCTCCGACGATCTTCAGCACAGCCTTGGACGCGCGCTTCGCAATAATATCTCCTTTCGAAAATCTTCCCGTGCCGAGCTTTGTGCGCATCGGAAAATAGACCTGCAGCATCTGGCGATATTGCGGGAGGGATGTCTGCGTATGCGAGTTGTTCGTGGCGCCCGGAACACCCTTGAAGCGATGCAGATCCTGGACGAGGTAGTTCGCAACTCCGTAATAAAGATCATGGTTGCCATCAAAGCCCGGGAAGATGTCGAGCCCATGAGCGGCGTATCCAATATCGTCACGCACTCGCTGCCGCTCTGAGTTTTCAAGCTACTGAACCGGTGGATAGTCGCGCTGAACATTTCCAGGATGTGTCGACCCGTTTCCTTGACGACTGGATTGGGCTCCTCCGATCGCTCAAAAAGATCTTCGCTCACACCGTCCTCCGTTTCAAGATCAGAAACACGAAGCAACTTTAAGCAGCGTCATCCAGGCGCGAAGCAATTCCGTCATTTGGCGTCCTTGGCGCTCTTGGCGTAACGGAGCCCCGGCTGGGCGCCGGGCCACTGCAACCGAAAAATGCACGGACGGCAGGGTAGGGCCGCCCGTGCGAGTTGCGGTATGAAGAGCTTGGCCGTCGAGAGGACAATCACAAGCGACCAAGCCAAGTGGCTCAGCAACCCACGTGCCAGACGATCAAAGAAAGGCGAGGGGCAAAACGGTACGCTTCCACACCGCGCCAGCTAACTGCTCGTGCAGCTTCCGGACACGCGCGTCATCAAGCCGACACGGTTGAGCGAGATGAGACGTGCGACTAATACTGGCGAGGACGCAAGGTGAGCCGCTTGTTGTGACGCGGTGCTTCGCGTTCGAGCAGCAACGCGAGCCATTCGGCGTGACCGAGGCTCGCGGCCCCCGCAAGTGGCCTCGATGTCGACAAAGGCTTTGGCCATGCCGTGGAGTCAGAGCGCGTTGAGCCGGTCGAAGGTCGGATGGGTAAGCAAGGGATCATCTCCTAATTGTAGTAGCGCGGTCCGCGGATGCCGGCGAGCCCCTGCGTTCACGTTGTCTGCGCATAGGTGAAGTTCGAGGCGCCAAGCACGGCGACGAAGACCTGCGCCGTTCTGCGCTCGCCAGTGAGGCGATCGACCACCACCGGCACGCCGTCGCCCGCGTAGTCGACGAACAATTTGTCGCAGGCCGCGTGCGACTGGCGCATCGTCACCGACAGGCGCCCCTCCCAGGCGCGGTAGAGCTCACAGAAGCGCGAGTACCGGTATCACCCGGGCTCGGCGGCATTGTACTCCTCCCACAGGATCGACAGCGTCACGTGCTTGCGCTTGAGCTCGCGGTGCACCGCCGCCCAGTCGGGCTCGGCGATCCGGCGGTGACCCTGCCGGTTGCCGTTGCCGGTCTTGGCGAACAGACGGGCCTCCAGGGCCGCGTCCGTGAGTTCTCCGGGCAACGGCCAACTCAGGCCTGCGGCCTCGAACCGCCGGATGGTCAACCGTGCCGTCGAGGGCCGCGCCCATCCGCCGCGCAATCTCGCGGCTCGGCAGCCCAGCCGCCTTCATCCTGATCACATCGCGCACACGGCGCATCGCAAGCCCCTCCGTCGGCATCCAGGGTCCCCCTTTGCAAAGCCGAAAGGACGGACACTATGGGAGCCAGAAGAGGCCTCGTCACCCGAGCGACATCATCCCGGAATGGCGGGCGAGATCGTCTCGGAACGGGTGGGCGACTTCAAATCGGAATGGTGGCCGAGATCATCTCGGAATGGTGGGCGACATCGAGCGGCATCCGCAATCGTGGGACCACGCCGCTAAGCGATGATGTAGCGGGAGAAGTCGTCGAGCACAGTCGAGAGATAGTGCCAACCCCAGCCGGTGATGTTGAGATAGGTGAAGTCGGTCTGCCAGAGCTGAGTGATGGCCGTCGTCTTGTTTTTGAACTCGTTCGCCGCCTTGAGCACCACATAGGCCGGGCTGGTGATGAGGTCATGCGCCTTCAGCAACCGATAGACTGACGCTTGGGAGACAAAAAAAACCTCCGTTCGTCGGTGAACCGCACGGCCCGCTCACGCGGCGACAGTTCCGGATTCTCCAGCGCCAGGTCGATGATCTGACCTCGCACATCGTCCGGAACGCGATTCCAGATCCGTTCCGGTCGAGAGCGATGATCGTCCAGCGCGGCGCTGCCGCCCTCGCGGTAACGGTCATACCAGCGATAGAACGTGGCGCGTGGGATGCCAATTGTACAGCGTGTGCTTGGCCGGAAGATGCGATTGCTCGACCAGCTGGATGATCTCGGCCTTCTCGGACGCAGAATGTCTCATGCCTCGTCCTCCCCATCCGCCGTCATGCGTTTTTTTAGCAACCGGGCTCCAGCGTGAGGTCGGCCACGGCTTCCTTCAGCGCGTCGTCTCACGACGCAGATCCTTCACCTCGCCAGAGGTTGCCGCATGCGCCGTGTCGCCCGTCAGGCGACGCTTACCGGCTTCGAGGAACTCCTTGGACCAACCATAGTACATTGAGGCGGCAATGCCCTCGCGCCGGCACAGCTCGGAGATGTTCTCCTCGCCCCGCAGTCCTTCCAGCACGATACGAATCTTCTCTTCAGCCGAACAATGCCGGCGTGTCTGGCGCCGAATGTCCTTTAGCACTTGTTCTGCCGGTGCTTTTGACCGTTCCGGATTTCTGCTTCATCTTCGCCCTGGTGGCTACGATGAACCAAAAACCCTCCCGCCGCAAAACCCTTTGTCTCACAAGCCCTGACGGCGAACACTGTTCCGCACCGCCATTTGGTGCTAGTGAACATCGGTCAATATAGAAATCATTGAAAGTACATTGCATGCCTTGGCGAGCTATGGAGTGCGAAGATCTTCCCTCAGTGAACGCTATCGTAGTTCGCGTTCACCTCAATTACCCTGAGGATGAGGCCGTATTCTCGGACCGATTTCGGCTCTACCCCGCCGGATGCTTCGTACTTGAGCGCGAGGCGGTTGGCGTTGCCGGCTATATTGTCAGTCATCCTTGGCACTTCAAAAAGCCACCCGCGCTCAATGTCCTTCTAGAATCCCTACCTGACCCCGCATCCACATATTATATCCACGATATCGCGCTATTGCCTGAGGTGCGGTCTGGCGGCGCAGCGTCTGAGATTGTGCGCAAGCTGATTAGCCACGCCGGAAGCGCGCACTTTCCAAACGTTTCCCTGGTAGCTGTGAACGATTCAACGAGGTTCTGGGAGAGGCATAGCTTCCAGAGTCTGGAAGATCCTCAGCTTAACGAGAAGCTCGCGAGCTACGACGACCAAGCCAAGTATATGGTTCATCGCTTCTCATGATCTTTCTGCAGCGGCTGTCCGAACACTACCAACGAGTCGACATAAGCGTTCGAACACCGGCGGCATCCTGCTGCGTGCTCTTCGGCTTACCGGCCTCCGCCTGGTCGCACTTGATCCGACGATCAAGCGAGCGAGTGTTGAGGCTTGCGCCCGCTGTAATTTGAACGGGGCGAGTAATTACGCTTCGCCGGAGCTGGATTGGGCTTGTTGCGCTTGCGCAGCCGGAAAAACGGCGCGGCGGCACTTTGCCGACGCCGCGCTTGCCCCGCACTTCGATTTCAAGGATGCGCTGGTCAGTTTCCTTGTCCTCGACGGCGGTAATTTCGCGGTACTATAGCCATTTGGCCTCGTCCAACCGCAGGGTGGTGTTGGCCATGAAGATCACGTAGTCATGCAGTTGCTACGCACGCGTAGCGCCAGCGTTCGTTGATTGGGTTCTCTGCGCGCCGCGAGGTCGCCAGGTCGAGCTTTCTGTATTCAGTCGGTGAGAACCACGCGCGGTGGGAGATCTTGCCGTTGCTGCGATAGGGCTGGGACATGTCTGGCAGGCTGGAGAGCCAGCTGCCATGGCGGAGGGCAGTCTTGAGGGGGTGCCGGAGCGCAACCAGTTCCTGATGGAGAATGTTGCGGTCAGGCGGTTTGCCGCGCGCGGCCTTCGATTTTTCGATGCGGTCGATCCGGTACTCCTGGATCGCGCCTGAGGTGATCTTGGAGAGCGGCGCCTCGCCGAGGAGGGGATGAGGCAATTACGAATTCGCCGTTCATGACCGGCGAAATAGATAGGGCTGCGCTGACCTGAGCGCATATTCTCTTCTCGTCAGTCGAGATCTTGAGGAGGCGAGGCCGAGTTCGCCACCAAACTAGTGGAGGAAACTCAATAGAGTTTTCGTACGTGCATGATCGCGGTGGGACTGATCTAAAGCATCCAACCGAGAATTTCTGCGTGGGGCCACAGGTTGTGTGCAGGTGTGTGCTTCACATGCATGCACGATTCTCCCTTAGAGCGGTTGGGGGTTGATGCAACTGAGGCATGAATAGATGGTCGTCCGTGAAGAATGCGGATTGACCTGAGAAATAAGCAGAATTGGTCTTGATGTAGTATTCGATTTCGCAGGAAAGCGGGGTATTGGACCTCGCTTTCTTGCGTTTTAGGTTTTGCTTTTGGGTGATTCGTGATTCCCTGACGGCGTCGTCGACATTGGGGAATGCGATGAGCAAGCCGCGGGATGATCGCCAGAAAGACCTGTTGCTTCCGGCGCTTGATCAGATCATCGACATGGGTCATCCGCTGGTGCGGTTGGCAGCGCTGATCGACTGGAACATCCTGAATGAGCGCTTC
>NZ_JAGKJL010000132.1:0-7791 GCF_020329495.1 Bradyrhizobium australafricanum
CGGGTCTACCGCGGAAATCAACTCCTCGACGCGCTCTCAGACTGCGGTCCATGGACTGTCGAGATCGTCGAGCGGCCTCAAGGCGTCAAAGGCTTCCAGCTTCTGCCGAGGCGGTGGGTGGTTGAACGCACATTCGCTTGGTTCGGCAGATGCCGCCGCCTCGCCAAGGACTTCGAGGCGACGGTGGCAACCGAAGCTGCCTGGCTGCTGATTGCACACATCAGGCTCCTGACCCGCAGACTCGCGGCTGCAGCTAAGGTTGGGTGATTTATGAGTCAGACTCTCAGGATGACGGGTTCGATGCGTTTGGGCTGATGCGAGCTCTACGGCCGCACGTAACTCCAGCCCTGCTCCTGCGGCTCCATCAGATGCACCACTCCGATGCTACGATGGTGGCGTCGGGGACGAGGGCGATTAGGGTTACGGCCGGACCAGCGTGTATCCATTCTCGGTGAGCAGCAAGATCTGTGCGACGCCGACCTGCACGGGGGTGGCGGCGGCGATGTAGTCCGGCCGCTTGCCGCTGTCGCGTTCGATCGTGTCGACGGTGTTGAGGCAGATGTCGACCCGCGCGCCCTGCGCGATCAGGCTCTCGACCAGCTTGCGGTTCGGGTTGTCGGGCTTGAGCAGGTCGATGCCCGGGCCGAAGGCGACGATCTCGACCGCGACCTTGTCGGGGTCGTAATGCTTCATCAGATTGTTGGCGACGCTGATGACGAGGCCTTGCTTCCTCGGATCGTTGTCGGAGAGCTGCAGCACGACCTTGTGCTCGGCGAACGGCTTGTCCTGCAACGGCGCCTGCTGGGCACGCGCGAGCGGCGCCGCCAGCGCGAGCGCAGCAAGGCCGAATGCTGCGATCAGCGCGCGGCGCGTCATCCGTGCCTCGCGATGCCCGGGTTGTCCTCGACGCCTTTCAGCGTCACGCCGGGTTCGTCGCGGTTCGGCGGCCGGCCGGAGCGCAGATGCCTGGCGACGACATCCCAGATCGGCGCGCCGCTCTGCTGGTTGACCGAGGCCCAGCCTGCGACCTTGTAGTGCTTGCCGGCTTCGAGATGCTTGCCGTTGCCCAGCTTCAGCTCGGAAATGCGCTTGCCGACGGTCTCGGCCGGCGTGCAGGTGTAGGCGAGGCCGCCGACGCGGACCATGTCGCCGCCCTGCTGATAATAGGGATCGATGTTGAACAGATTGTCGCAGACGTCTTCCAGCACATCCTTGATCTGGTTGCCCGTCATCTTGGCGACGTAGGTCTCCGGATAGGTGATCGCGGTTTCCGACAGCACGTCTTCCATGGTCAGCGGCTGGCCGGCGAGCGTGGTGATGCCCCAGCGGAAGCCCGGCGACAGCGCGATCTCGGCGTCGAGCTCGTTCAGCAGCGCATCGCAGATCAACTGGTCGACGGTGCCGGAGAAATTGCCGCGGCGGTAGAGCAGCCGGTCGGCCGAGGCAAGCTTGTTGTTCCATTCGTCGACATGCGGATCGCGCATCTTGTCGATCAGCGTCTGCATCGCAGGATCGGGCTTCAGCAGTTCCGCGAACACCGGCAGCAGCCGGTAGCGGACGTTGGCGACCTTCCCCTTGGCAAGATCGAGGTCGAGCACGCCGATGAATTTGCCGTTGGAGCCGGCATTGGTCACCAGCGTGACGCCGCCGGCGTTGGTCACCGTGATCGGGATCGGGATCGCGTCGTGGGTGTGCCCGCCGAGGATGACGTCGATGCCGGTGACGCGGCTGGCGAGCTTGAGGTCGACATCCATGCCGTTATGCGACAGCAGGATCACCGCCTCGACCTTGTCGTTGTTGCGATGGCCGTCGACAAGCTTCTGGAGCTCCTCGTCGCGGATGCCGAACTTCCAGTCCGGCGTGAAGCGCTTCGGATGCGCGATCGGCACGTAGGGGAAGGCCTGGCCGATGATCGCAACGCGATGGCCGCCGATCTCCTTGATGAAAGACGGCTTGAACACCCGCCCCGAAGCCGGATCGAACGCCTTGGCGTCGTTGAACGCGGCTTCCTCGGTCAGGAACACGTTCTGCGCCAGGAACTCGCCCTTGAAGCGCGAGAGGTTGTCGCGCAGCACCTGCTCGCCATAGGTGAATTCCCAGTGCCCGGTCATCGCCTCGATGCCGAGCAGATTGGCGGCCTCCACCATGTCGGCGCCGTTCATGGCGTTGGCGAGCGCCGAGCCCTGCCAGAGGTCGCCGCCGTCGAGCAGGATCGAACGCTTTTCGCCGACATCGGCGCGCAGCTTGTCGACCAGCGTCTTCAGGTGGGCGAAGCCGCCGAGCCGACCGAAGCGGCCGGCGGCCTTCTCGAACTCGACGCAGGTGAAGGCATAGGCGTCGGCGCTGTCGGGCCGGATGCCGAAGCGGTCGAGGAAGGCCTTGCCGACGAGGTGCGGCGGCTGGCCGGCCATCGCGCCGACGCCGAGATTGACGCCGGGCTCGCGGAAGAACACCGGCTTCAGCTGCGCATGCGTGTCGGTCATATGCAGGATGCGCGCGTTGCCGAACCGCTCGAGGTCGTAGACGCTGGCGGTGTCGGCGCTGCGCGCAAGGCGCGGCAGGCCGGCCGTCAGCGTTGCGGCGGCCGCAGCTTTCAGGAATTCCCGGCGGCGGATGATCATCATTCTCTCCGCGCGGCCCCTGGCCTGCGCGCTCTTAACGAACTTCCATGTCCTTCCAGCGTTCCTTCTCGCTGGTGGCCTGGAAGATCGAGGCCTTTGCCAGTGCCTCGGCCTCCTTGGCCTTGGCGACGGCGGTGTCGAAATCACCAGCCTCACCGGCCTTTTTTGCGGCAGATAGTGTCGAGGCGGTGGTGGTCCACTGGTTGCGCAGGTTGCCTGCTTCCTTGTTGGCGGCTTCGGCGGCGGCGTAGGCGGCCTTGTAGTCGGCTTCGGAGGCGGCGAGGGCGCCGGTCGCCGCTGCGATCAGCAGGGCTGATGCTGCGAGGACAGTTTTGATGGCCACGCTCATGGCCGTGCTCCCGGACCCGAAATCGGCAGCCCGTTGCTGACATAGGACAGATAGTATTCGAGGTTGCGGTACTCGTCGTCCTGCGGATTGAGCGGCACGCCGCGGATCTGGCTGTTGCAGGTGGTGAAGCGGCGGCTGGTCGTGCCCATGCCGCTCCATTCCGAGCGGTAGATCGGCATCGCGTTCAGGATGCCGAGCGCCGGCGCCAGCACCTCGGCGCGGATCCGCTCGCCCGGGCTCTGGATGTGGCAGGTTGCGCAGGAGAAATTGAGCTGGCCGCGGCGGGTGTAGAAATACTCCTTGCCCTTCTGATAGGCCTCGAGCGCGCGCGGATCGTTCGGGATCTTGATGTCCATCGGCTTGCCGCGCGAGGTGAAGGCCATGTAGGCGGTGAGCGCCGCCATGTCGTCCTTCACATAGGAGAACGGCGCCTCGCCATTGGCTTCGCGGCAGCGGTTGAGCGCGAGCTCGAGCGTGACGACCTTGCCTTCCTTCTCGTCGAAATAGGGATAGTTCTGGCGGATACCGATGCCCTTGTTCGGGAAGCAGTCGGCGTAGGTCTTGCCGTTCTTGAACGGCGTCGCGAACATCTCCTTGCCGGCTTCGAGCGAGAACTCGTAGGGCGGAAACTGCTCCTTCTCCTCCCACTGCCTGTGCAGGTCCTCATTCATCGAATAGGGACCGTTGACGAAATCCTCGAGCTTCAGCTTGGGGAATTTGCTGGTGAAGAATTTCTGGAACGCGGCCTTGTCGGCGGCGGGATCGACGGTATCGGCCGCGCGCGCGGCCGGCGCGAGCGCCAGCACGCCGAGCGCGAACGTCGCGAGTGCTGCGCGGATTGCGAGGCGCCGCGTCATTGAATCTTCGCCGTGGCGGTGTCGGTCGCGCCCTTGTTGTCGACCCAGCTGACCTTCAGATCGTCGCCCTTCTTGCCGCCCTTGAAGGCGAACTTGACATAGGGGTCCTTGGAGACGCCGCCGCCCCAGTCGGCGACGAACACCGGCTTGCCGTCATATTCGAAGGTGAGCTGCTGGATGAAATGCGGCGGAATGATCTCGCCCCTGGCGTCCTTGACGAAGCCGGAATCCATCGGATGCTGGATCAGCGCCTGCACCTCGGTGGTGTCGCCGTTTGACGTGGCGCGCACGCGAATGCTCGATGCCATCTGATTTGTCCCTTGATTGAACTCAGCCGCCGCAGCCGCCGACGGTGACCTTGATTTCCTTTTTGGCGCTGTAGAGCTTGCCGCCGGCCTCGACGATCGCGGTGACGTTACTGGTCTTCGCCATCTTGATGCGGTTGGAGACGGTCGGCAGCGTGCCGGCCGGAATCCTGTATGAGGCGACCAGCGAGATCGGATTCTCGCTCACCAGAAACGAGATCGAGGTGACGTCGGCCAGCGTCGTGGTGGCGGAGATCGGCACCACCGCGCCGTTCTCGGCGATCTCCGGCGCATCCATCTTGATCTTGTCCGACGGCTCGGCGGTCTTGCCATAGAGCGCCTTGATCGCGTCGGCCTCGTTCTTCTGCTTGAATGCGTCTTCGGGATATTTGTCGTTGGCGGCGGCGAGCGCCTGCGGCACGTCGAACGGAATGCCCCCGAGGCCGATCAGCGCGGCGACGCCGGCGCCCTTCAGCACCATGCGGCGCGCTTTGAAAAATTCGCTGGTCGTGATGTTCATCGAAAAAAATCTCCTCAAGCGACGGTCACGGCGTCACAGCGTCTGCAGGAAGTCCACCACCGCGTCGATTTCCTTCTCGCTCAAAATCCGGTTTCGGCCGAACGGCGGCATCACCGTCTGCGGATTGCGCTTGGTTTCGTCGGTCACGATCGCGATCAGCTCGTCACGGCTGTATTTGGCCTTCAGGCCGCTCAGCTCGGGGCCGATCGTGCCGGGCAGGTCGCCGCCCTTGATGACGTGGCAGGTCAGGCAATTGCCCTTGCCGCGGTCGAAGGCGAGCTTCTGTCCCTCGGCGGCGGACTGGGCCTGCGCGGGCGCGGCCATGGCGGTGCCTGCCAGCAGCGCCAGGACGAAGGCTGGCTTGGAGAAAGTGGCGATCAAGGACGTTTCCCGGGCTTCAATCTCGATGATCCCATCGCAATATAAAGAGTGGAAAGCACAAAGGCCATCGGCTGGCAACACGGAGAATAGGCGCGTTGCGACGGGGTTAATGCCACAGGGGCAGTCCGGCACTGGGGCGCATGTCCTGCGCCTTCCGCCTGTCATGTTTGTGCGGTTGAGATGCGGCTGAGGCGTAGGGAGAAGCGCGGTGGCGGAATTCGTGGCGGAGTTTGGCAAGGACGGCCGGCCGGTCGAGGCGGACGGGCGGCTCGATGCGCCCGCGTTCCATCGCAACCATCAGCCGATCTGGGCAGTTCTGAAAGACCACCTCGCCGGCCAATCCGGCGACGTGCTGGAAGCCGGCAGCGGCACCGGCCAGCATGTCGTCTATTTCGCCGGTCAGACGCCCGACATCACCTGGTGGCCGAGCGACCTCCATGCGGCGCACCTGCGCAGCATCGAGGCCTGGCGCGCGCATGCGGGCCTTGCCAACATCCGGCCGCCGCAGCCGATCGATCTGTCCGATCCCGCCTGGTCGCCGGCGCCGCCGGACGGCAAAGGTCCGGACGAACTGCTCGCGATCTTCTGCGCCAATGTGATCCACATCGCGCCGTGGCGCGTGGCCGAGGGCCTGTTCGCCGGCGCCGCGCGGCACCTGCGCGCCGACGGCCGGCTGTTGCTTTACGGCCCGTTCAAGCGCGGCGGCAAGCATACCGCGCTCAGCAATGCCGTGTTCGACACGTCGCTGCGCGAGCGCGACGCCGAATGGGGCGTGCGCGATATCGCCGATCTCGAGACGCTTGCGGAGCGCGTCGGGCTCAAGCTCGCCGGCAGCTTCGAGATGCCGGCCAACAACATGATTTTGGTCTTTGCCCGCAAGTAGCCGCGCTCAATCGTAAGCCAGGCACCAGCCTGGGCCACGCAGCCAGCAACGTTCGTCGGGGATCCCGGCGTCGCGATAGAGCCGCGTCACCTTCTGCCAGCCGCCGCGGGCGAAGGCTTCGACGAGCGTTTTTTCGGACGCCTCGTCCCGGCCGCCGTCGCAGGGAATGATCGCGACCGGCGATATCCAGTCCGCCTGGTACGCTGCCTCCTGGCGCTGGATCCGGAACATGGCGCCGGATCGCGCCACCTGCTCCGGCGCGCCACCCTTGAATCCCTCATCCGACGTCAGCGGCAGGATCAGGCGGCCGCCGGCGGCGAGCCCGTCGAGCCATCGCGCGGCAGGCCGGGTGCAGCCGGCGTTGACATAGATCACGTCGCCGGACTCGAACGCGACCTGTGTGCCGTCGCCCTGGATGATCTCGACATTTGCGTAAGCGGCGAGATTGGCGCGAGCGTCTGCCGCAAGGTCCGGATCGCATTCGATGCCGGTCACGCGGCCGGACGGTCCGACCAGATGCGCGAGGATCGCGGTGTAGTACCCCGTGCCCGTGCCGATATGCACCACGTGCCCGCCGGCGGCGGGTGCGGCCTGGTGCATGAGATGGGCATGCAGCGAGGGCTGGCCGTTGTTGAGACGTCGCTCGGGTCGCAAGGCGACGAGATCGTTGGTGTAGAGATAGACCGGGTCGGCATCGGGCGTCGGCGCATAGTCGCGGCTCCACCAGCGCAGCATCATCCATGGTCCCGGGCCGACGAAGTCCTCGCGGCGAATGGCGGCGAAGGCCTCCGTCAGCCGCGGATTGATGGTGTTGGCGGCGGCCAGGATCTGCTTGGCATAGGCCGCGCGGACGATGCGGAGTTCGGCTTGCGGGTCCATTGCCGCGCGCTCCCACGATGTCGCGTGTTGTGTGATTTGACACACCGAGGTGTGTGAAATAGCATACTGCGACGACGGAGGCCAGAATGAAGAGACGGCTTTATCCGGCCGTGCTGGAGCGCGGGCCGCGCGGCGCGTTCGGGGCGTGGTTTCCGGACTTTCCCGGCTGCGTCGCCGCGGGACGATCGCAGGAAGACGCGATCGAGCGCGCCGAGCAGACGCTGGCGCAAACCGTCGACGGCTGGGTCGAGCAGGGCAAGCCATTGCCGGAGCCGACCCCGATCGAGCGCATCGTGCCGCCGAAGGGCTCGGACGTTGCCGCCTTCTTCATGGTCGGCGTCGATCCGCCCGACCCGTCCGAGCGCGTCAACGTCTATTTGCCGAAGAGCCTGATCACACGGATCGACAAGCATGCCGCCGGACTCGGCATGAGCCGCTCCAGCTTTTTCGGTTTCGCCGCGACGCTCGCGCTTGAATGGCACGTTCACAAGCCGCACCTCGTCGGGCCGCGCTCCAAGGTGCACAAGACCGGCGCGCTGCGCGCCGAGAAGCGGCCTGGCAAGAAGCCGGCGCGGTAGGTGACGCGCGATACAACACGCGTGACGTCGTCCTGGCGAAAGCCAGGACCCATTACCCCAAATGCTGGTTGTTGCGCGTGGCTGGGGCCGCGATCCCTCTCACAACAAGACTCGGTGGTAATGGGTCCCCTGAGTTCACAAACGAAGTGCAACACTTCCTTGAGGAGGTGTTGCCATGGGGCGGACTTACAAGCAGCTCTCTCTGGACGACCGATGCGAGATTGCCTGCCTATCGGCCAATGGCAGCTCGGTCCGGCAAATCGCGGCAGCTCTGGATCGCTCGCCATCAACGATCTCTCGGGAACTGAGGCGCAATCGGGGGAGCCAGGTCGGCTACAAGCCGAGCTATGCCCAGCACCAGATGCGAGCGCGGCGCTGGACGGGCGGACGCCTCGAACGGGAGCCCGGCCTGCGCCGC
>NZ_JAGKJL010000133.1:0-7661 GCF_020329495.1 Bradyrhizobium australafricanum
CCGGGTCTACCGCGGAAATCAACTCCTCGACGCGCTCTCAGACTGCGGTCCATGGACTGTCGAGATCGTCGAGCGGCCTCAAGGCGTCAAAGGCTTCCAGCTTCTGCCGAGGCGGTGGGTGGTTGAACGCACATTCGCTTGGTTCGGCAGATGCCGCCGCCTCGCCAAGGACTTCGAGGCGACGGTGGCAACCGAAGCTGCCTGGCTGCTGATTGCACACATCAGGCTCCTGACCCGCAGACTCGCGGCTGCAGCTAAGGTTGGGTGATTTATGAGTCAGACTCTCAGGATGACGGAAGAGTGGTCGGGGAATAACGCAACGAAGAGGTGCCACGACTTTTTGACGGGGCACGAGCACTTTTCGTCGTCATCATTTTCCGCTTTACTGCCGGCAACAGCCGGGCACGGATCCCTGCGACACAACAAAATGGAGGGACCGCTTGGCATCGGTGGAATTGCGCGGCCTGGTCAAGCGGTTTGGATCGTTTGTCGCGGTTGATGATGTTTCGCTCACGATCGATCATGGCCAGCTGGTCTGCCTGCTCGGACCGTCCGGCTGCGGCAAGACCACGACGCTGCGGCTGATCGCCGGGTTCCTCGAACCATCCGACGGCGAGATCCGCGTCGGCGACCGCGTGGTGTCGTCGAAGGCGCGCACGCTGCCACCCGAGCAGCGCAACATGTCGATGATCTTCCAGAGCTACGCGCTGTGGCCGCATATGACGGTGGCGGAGAACATCGTCTACGGCCTGCGCTTGCGCAAAATGGATCGCGACACCATCGCCAAGAAGCTCGCCGCGATCCTGGCGACCACCAAGCTGGAACCACTGGCGCAGCGCTATCCGGGCGAGCTTTCCGGCGGCCAGCAGCAGCGCGTCGCGCTGGCGCGCGCGCTGATCGTCGGTCCCGAGACGCTGCTGCTCGACGAACCGCTGTCGAATCTCGACGCCAATCTGCGCGAGGAGATGCGGTTCGAGATCCGCCGCCTGCACGACGAATATCGCTACACCACGGTCTACGTCACCCACGACCAGTCCGAGGCGATGACGACCGCCGACCTGATCGCGGTGATGAATGCCGGCAAGATCGACCAGCTCGGCGCGCCTGAGGACATCTATGCGCGGCCGGAATCCGAATTCGTCGCGCGCTTCATCGGCGCCGCCAATGTGATCAAGGGCACCGCGCGCGATGCGAACCACGTGGAGTTCGCCGGCGCAACGCTCGAGGTGGTCGGCGCCACGCTGACGACCGGCCAGAGTGCGCCGGTCGCGATCCGCCAGCACGAAATCCAGCTCGCGACGCAACCGCCCGCGGCGGCGCAGAATACCCTCAAAGCCATCGTGACGCGGCAGGTCTATCTCGGCATGAACCGCGACTACATGGTGGAAACCGCTGACGGCACATCGCTGCGGGTGACCACGCCGACGGAAACCGCAGTCGAGAAGGGCAGCGAGGTCTGGCTGACCTTGCCGCCTGCGCGCTGCCGGGCGCTGAGCCGATAACAACAAGAAACGGAGCGACGCGATGCGGAAGCCGATTTCCAGACGCGATGTCCTGAAAGGCTCTGCGGCGCTTGCGGTTGGCACGGTGTTCGCGTCACCGGCACGCGCCGCCGCACCCGCGCCGGTCGCAATCACGCCCGATCTCGTCGCCGCCGCGACCAAGGAAGGCAAGCTTGTGTTCTATTCGTCGATGGACCTGCCGGTCGGCGAAAAGCTCGGCAAGGCGTTCGAGGCCGCCTATCCCGGCATCACCGTGCAGATCGAGCGCTCAGGCTCGGAGCGGCTGTTCCAGCGCGTGGCGCAGGAATTCGATTCCAATATCCACGCCGCCGACGTCGTCAACAGCGCCGATGCCTCGCACTTCATCCCCTGGAAGAAAAGCGGCTGGCTGATGCCGTTCGTGCCCGAGGGCGTCGCGAAACATTTTCCCGACAACTATCGCGACCCCGACGGCATGGCCGTGACCACGCGGCTGTGGCTGTCGTCGATCGCCTACAACACCAATCTGGTGAAGGCGGAGGACGCGCCGAAGAGCTTTGCCGACCTGCTCGATCCCAAGTGGATGGGCAAGATGGTGAAGGGCCATCCCGCCTACAGCGGCACGATCATGACCACCACGTTCCAGATCGTGCGCGAGCTCGGTTGGCCGTATCTGGAGAAACTCGCAAAACAGCGCGTGATGCAGGTGCAGTCCTCGACCGATCCGCCGAAAAAGCTCTCGCTCGGCGAGCGCGCCGTGATGGCCGACGGCAACGAATATGGCATCGTGCTCTTGAAGGAAGCCGGACAACCGGTCGAGCCGGTCTATCCGACCGAAGGCACGCCGACGATCTCGGGTCCCACAGGCATCTTCGCCGGCGCGCCACATCCGAACGCCGCAAAGCTGTTCCAGGCCTGGCTGCACACCCGCGAGACCCAGCAATTCTTCGTCGACTTCACCGGCCAATATTCGCTGCACGCCCAGGTGCAGCCGAAGGCCGGCCGGCGCAAGCTTTCCGACATCAAGCTGATGAAAGAGGATCCGGCCGGGGTGGAGGCGATGACCGAAGAAATCAAGACGCGCTATGCGCGACTGTTTCGGGTGTGAGCGATGAAGGTCGCGGCACACGCTTTTTTGCCTCGCCCCGCTTGCGGGGAGAGGCCGACGCGCATCGCAAGATGCGCGGCGGGTGAGGGGGACACTCCGCGCATCCGGTATCCGCGGAAGCGGCCCCTCACCCCAACCCTCCAAGAGCGAGCTTCGCTCGTCTCGACCCCGCAAGAGCGGGGCGAGGGAGCTGAGACAGTTCACCGCGGGTCAACATGACAACAACAACCACCTCCCCCGCCTCACGCCGCCGCATCGACTGGACACGACCCGTGCTGTGGCTGTTCGCAGCCGTGCTGATCCTGCTGATCCTGCTGCCGCTGTCGTGGCTCGCGGTGTTCGCCTTCACCGACAAGAGCCGGCATCCGACGCTGCAGAACTTCGTCACGCTGTTCAGCAATCCCGATTTCCTCGATCCGCTGCTGACGACCGCGATCATCGCGACCACGTCGGCGCTGATCTGCTGCATCGTCGCGGCGCCGATCAGCTGGCTGGTGTCGCGCACCGACATGCCGGGACGGCAGACCATCCGCGCACTGGTCACGGCCTCGTTCGTGACGCCGCCGTTTCTCGGCGCGGTCGCCTGGGAGTTGCTGGCGGCGCCGAATTCCGGGCTGTTGAACCAGCTCTACCGGCTGTTCGCGGGCGAAGATGCCGACGCGCTGTTCAACATCTATTCGATGACCGGGATCATCTTCGTGATCTCCTGCTATACGTTCCCATTCGTGTTCGTGCTGGTGGCCAATGCGCTCGACACCATGCCGGGCGAGCTGGAAGATGCCTCCGCGATCCTCGGCGGCAATGCCTGGACCACGGCGCGAAGGGTGACGATCCCGCTCGCGCTGCCCGCGCTGGTCGCGGGCGCGCTGATCGCGTTCCTGCAGGCGATGACGCTGTTCGGCTCGCCGGCGATCCTGGCGCTGCCGGCCGGCTTCCACACCATGACGACCAAGATCTGGAGCCTATTCCAATATCCGCCGAAGCTCGAGCTCGCGGCCGCCGCCGCGGTGCCGCTGCTGGTGCTGACCATCCTGCTGCTGCAGGGCCAGAAGGCGCTGCTCGGCCGCCGCGGCTATTCGGTGATCGGCGGCAAGTATGGCGCGCCGCGCCGGGTGGAATTGCACGGCTGGCGCTGGGCGGCGCTCGGCTTCTGCCTCTTGGTGCTGCTCAACCCGGTATTCCTGCCGTACCTCGCGCTGCTCAACGCCGCGTTCTCGCCGAACGCGACCACGCTGGTGACGCCGTCGACAGCGACGCTGCACAACATCGTCTTCGTGTTCACCGAGCTGTCGTCGACCCAGCTCGCGCTCAAGAACACCGTGATCCTCGGCACCGCGACCGCGACGATCGGCACCATCCTCGCGCTCGTCATCGCCTATGTCACGACGCGCAAGGTGATCGCGGGCCACCGCGTGCTCGGCTTCCTCGCCACCGCGCCGGTCGCGGTGCCCGGCATCGTGCTCGGCGTCGGCCTGTTCCTGAGCTACACGCGGCCGCCCTTCGTGCTCTATGGCACGCTGTGGATCCTGCTGCTGGCGTTCCTCACCATCAACCTGCCATCGGCCTATCAGCAATTGCAGGCGGCGTTCGCAACCATCCATCCCGAGCTCGAGGAGGCGAGCCGCATCCTCGGCGCGACCCGGCTGCAGGCGCTGCGCCAGATCACCGCGCCGCTGCTGCGCACCGGCGTGATCGCGACCTGGTGCTTCATCTTCATCGGCGTGATGCGGGAACTGTCGGCGGCGATCGTGCTGTTCACCTCGCAGACCAAGGTGCTCTCGGTCCTGATCTACGATCTCAACGAAGGCGGCGACCTCGCCGCGATCGCGGTGCTCGGCATCGCGATGCTGGTCATCACCTTCGCCGTGGTGCTGGCGGTGAACCGGATTCCGATGTCCGGCGGCAATGCCGGCGCGCGGCTGCGGAACGGGTAGTTCGCCCTGTCCCCACGGTCATTGCGAGCGCAGCGAAGCAATCCATCGGTCCGCATACGCGGAGCCATGGATTGCGTCGTCGCTTCGCTCCTCGCAATGACGGGGATAGTGAGGACGTCCAATCGCCCGCCCCATCTGGCAATCGCCACATTCATCCCGATATAGAGCGGAACCCCGCACCATGAGGATCGTGTGACCAAACCCGCCACCACAACATCGCCCCCGGTCGCGCCGCGCCGGCCGCATTCCTTCACCACCCACGGCATCACGGTGACCGACGACTATGCGTGGATCAAGGATCCGAAATGGCAGGAGGTGCTGCGCGATCCCTCGATCCTCGATCCCGATATCCGCACCTATCTCGAGGCCGAGAACGGCTACACCGAGAGCCTGCTCGGCCACACCGACGGCTTGCAGAAGCGGCTGGTCAAGGAGATGCGCGGGCGGATCAAGGAGGATGATTCCAGCGTGCCGTCGCCGGACGGCCCGTTCGCCTATTTCCGCAAGTTCCGCGAGGGCGGCCAGCACGAGCTGTACTGCCGCACGCAGCGCGACGGCGGCGACGCCCATGTCGTGCTCGACGGCGACGCGCTGGCGAAGGACCACAAATATTTCAAGTTCGGCGGCAGCCGGCATTCCAACGATCACCGCCTGCACGCCTGGAGTGCCGACACCAAGGGCTCCGAATATTTCTCGATCCGGGTGCGCGACTGGGCCACCGACGGCGATCTCGACGATCTCGTCGAGGAGACCGACGGCGGCGTGGTGTGGGCCGCGGATTCCAAAAGCTTCTTCTATGTCAAGCTCGACGACAATCACCGGCCGATGCAGGTGTGGCGGCACAAGCTCGGCACCAAACAGGCCGACGACATCCTGATCTATGAGGAGCAGGATTCCGGCTGGTTCACCCACCTGCACGAGAGCGCGAGCGGCCGCTTCTGCGTGATCGCGGGCGGCGACCATGAGACCTCGGAGCAGCGGCTGATCGATCTCTCCAATCCCGACGCGCCGCCGCGGCTGGTCGCGGCACGCGAGGAAGGCGTGCAATATTCGATCGCCGACCGCGGCGACGAGCTGTTCATCCTGACCAACGCCGACGACGCCATCGACTTCAAGGTCGTCACCGCGCCGCTCACCGCGCCCGAGCGCAGCAAATGGCGCGACCTGATCCCGTATCGCGAAGGCGTCTATGTGCTCG
The DNA here is from genome assembly GCF_020329495.1 of Bradyrhizobium australafricanum. Classification (NCBI taxonomy): domain Bacteria; kingdom Pseudomonadati; phylum Pseudomonadota; class Alphaproteobacteria; order Hyphomicrobiales; family Nitrobacteraceae; genus Bradyrhizobium; species Bradyrhizobium australafricanum. Next base: position 5,722 of record NZ_JAGKJL010000133.1, read on the forward strand.
ACGTCGAGCTCTATGCCGGCCACATGGTGCGGCTGGAGCGTGCCAATGCGCTGCCGGCGATCATCATCCGCGACCTCAACAGCGGCGCGGAGCATGCGATCGCCTTCGACGAGGCGGCCTATTCGCTCGACACCATGGGCGGCTACGAGTTCGACACCACCAGCTTGCGGTTTGCCTATTCGTCGATGACCACGCCGTCGGAAGTCTATGACTACGACATGGCGACGCGGACGCGGGTGCTGCGCAAGCGCCAGGAGATCCCGTCCGGCCACAACCCGGCCGACTACGTCACCACGCGCATCATCGCGACCTCGCATGACGGCGCGCAGGTGCCGGTCTCGATCCTGCATCGCAAGGACTTTGTCCGCGACGGCAAGGCGCCGCTCTTGCTGTATGGCTACGGCTCCTACGGCATGGCGATGCCGGCCTCGTTTGCCGCCAACCGGCTGTCGCTGGTCGACCGCGGCTTTGTCTACGCGATTGCGCATATCCGCGGTGGCGCCGACAAGGGCTGGGGCTGGTATCTCGACGGCAAGCGCGAGAAGAAGACCAACACGTTCGACGATTTCGCCGCCGCCGGGCGTGCGTTGATCGAGACGAAATACACGAGTGCCAAGCGCATCGTCGGCCATGGCGGCTCGGCGGGCGGCATGCTGATGGGAGCTAGCGCCAACCGCGCCGGCGAGCTGTTCGCCGGCATCGTCGCCGAAGTGCCGTTCGTCGACGTGCTCAACACCATGCTCGACGACACGCTGCCGCTGACGCCGCCGGAATGGCCGGAATGGGGCAATCCGATCGAGAGCGAGAAGGATTTCCGCACCATCCTGTCCTATTCGCCCTACGACAATGTCGCGGCCAAGGACTATCCGGCGATCTTGGCGATGGGCGGGCTCACCGATCCGCGCGTCACCTATTGGGAGCCGGCGAAATGGATCGCGCGGCTGCGCGCCACCATGCGCGGCGGCGGCCCGGTGCTGCTGCGTACCAACATGGGCGCCGGCCACGGCGGCGCCTCCGGCCGCTTCAACCGCCTCGACGAGGTCGCGATCGTCTATGCGTTCGCGCTGTGGGCGGTCGGGATGGCTGATAAGGCGGAGATGTAACTTCTCCCTCGCCCCGCCCTTGCGGGGAGAGGGTGGGGGTGAGGGGCCGCCTCCGCAAACTCGGTGAAAATGAATTTGCGGAGACTCCCCCTCACCCGGCTCGCGTCTGGCGATGCAATCCGACCTCTCCCCGCAAGCGGGGCGAGGTAAGCAAGAACCCCGGATTGCGCGTCGCTCCATCCGGGCTACGGGCTACACGCTCGGTTGGCTTGCGCGGTCCCCTCCCCATCGTCGTCCCGGCGAAGGCCGGGACCCATACCGCGTGATCCATCGAGCAAGGAAGTCGCAGTCCCACGGCACGCAACGCAACTGCCGGTCTTCGCCAAACCCCTCCCTGGGGTTATGGGTCCCTGCTTTCGCACTAGCGTATATACATATCCTCCGCAGTCTTTCCGGAGTCTTCTCAAAGAGTTGGCCGAAAACCGCAGAGAACTTACTCATCTGCACTAGGGTTGCGCCCGCCGATTTCGGCTCTCGCCTAGTAGCTAACCCCTTGATGATGAGTCGGTTTTCTAGCCTCGAAGAGATGTGTAAATGCCCTAGGTGGTGTGGACTCTAAGGATTCCCTTTTAGGAGCAAATCAGATTCAAGGCTGCTTTTGGGGAGGCCGCCTTGGGTGTGATGGACCGTTTGGTATTGAGCGACGCGGCGTGGGAGCGGATGGCGCCGTTGATCATAGGGCGGCCCGATCAGAAGGGCTCGACCGGGCGCGACAACCGAATGTTTGTTGAAGGAGTGCTGTGGATCGTGCGTACGGGGTCTCCCTGGCGCGATCTCCCGGAGGTCTTCGGCGATTGGAACAGCGTGTTCCGGCGCTTCAGCCGATGGAGCATCAAG
>NZ_JAGKJL010000134.1:0-7496 GCF_020329495.1 Bradyrhizobium australafricanum
TCTCGGGTCAGGTCCGCCGCGTCACAGCTTCCATCCGTCGCGAGATGAAGCGTCGCGCGGCTGTCGAGCCCGTCATCGGCCACGTCAAGGCCGAGCACCGCATGGACAGAAATTATCTCAAGGGACGCCTCGGCGACCGCATCAACGCTGTTCTCGCCGCTGCCGGCTATAACTTCGGCCTGCTGCTGCGATGGCTCGCAGAGCTCTTGCGTGTCATCATCCGAGCCTTCTTCGAGACCGTCCCGGCTCGAAACACCGCTTGAGCCGGGCGCTGCCGCCAGTTCTTCACGAACGACTACAAACTCTGGGCTTAGAGGCCGGGAGCTGATCATTGTGCACGATGACGAGATTGATCCGATCACTGTGCGACCTCGCCGTCATTAGCGGTACGTCCGATCCCGTTCAACCGCGTCGGATTGACGACATGCACCTCCGGAAAAAGCTGAGCAGTTAGCCGGCATGCTTGTGATAACGCGCCGCTTCGCCCTCTCGTCTTTCTCCAGCTGTCTGGCACGCGGGTTGCTGAGCCAAGTATGGCTTGGCCGCATATCGAATGACCCTCGTGAGGGCCAGCCTGTTCGCGGCGCGGCGGCGTGCGGGCGGTCGTGAGCAGCCGCCCGCACGCTTTTCATGGATCAAGAGCATCTGGCACACGAGTTGCTGAGAGGCTTATCGGCTTGGCTGTTTACCTTCACGCAACCCCAGACAGACCAAGCTTGGCGTAGCAAACTTCGCGCGGGTGGCACCTCCAGACGCCCGCGCGTCTTTTTCCGCAGGCCGCACGGCCTTGGGCGGCAGGGCGCTGTGGAGATCGTTCCATGACCGTGACGAGGCTGGAGAACGCAATAGCGCCGCTCAAACAATAGTCCGAAGGGAAAGCTGAAACGAGTGTCGTGCTTGCCGCGATGGCGGAGCTTATGGCGACTAGACCGGCTAAGCCGAAGCTCTCTTCATAACAAATTCTGCAATGGATTGGCTCCAAATTTGTACCGACCTTCGAAGCCGCTCTCCGTTCGCTGATCCCGAGAAGCTCGCCGCACTCCAGGAGACTGTCCGCCAGCGCGGTGGCCCGGAGGAGCTCGCGCTGACGACTCCAGGACTTATACGCAAACATTCGCTCACGCTGTACAGGTTGCTTACGATCATCTCCGACGCTGCGCATGAGGAGCACTGCTCATGAGGTGTGCACGTCGCCGCTCCTCGTCATCGTCGCTTCGACGCATCAAAGCGTTTTAGGCACGATCAGCATCACTGCTCTGCCCTCAGAAATATAGATCGGTGCCGGAAGATGGGCGAGGCAGCGATCAAAGGGCGCGACTGTGAAGCCCGGCTCTTCCGCTTCCTATCTGTGCCACGATACTACCCTCGGGTTGTCCGGCGCGTCAGGCGTCTTTGCCTACCAGAACGAGGATGGCGGAATAACGATCCTAGAGGGATACATGGCGACGCTGTCGGACTGCAAGGTTGCTGGAATGGTAGCAGCCGGCAGCAAAGTTTTTCCCGGCGCAACGGCTTGGGCGGTTACGAGCTAACCAGGTTTGCATGCTGAGCCGCGGTTGGTGATTGGTGATGCACGCATGATCTTCGAAGCTGCCGCTTTCATGGGCCGGAGACAAAAACCCTCAATCTAGCGAGCAATATTCCTTCTGACTGGATGGCTACGCGTGAAGAACCGAATGCGGGTATTGAGGCATTCCTGACCCCGACAACGATTACGGCCATCAGCCCATCGATGTCCGCAAAGCGCGGCTCTCCGATATCGTTCGCGAGACCGGCGCCAAGACGATCCATTATTCTATGACTTTGGCGACGGCTGAGACCATGTGATCAAGCTTGAAAAATGGTTCGTCAACACGTCGACGGAGGGTCTTCCATTCTTGCTTACCGCCGGTCGTCCTCCGGAAGACGACGGCAGTGCGCCGGGCTATGCCGAATACCTCGATGCCATCCGACCCCGCCCATCCGGGGCACGAACAAATGTGCCTCTGTGGCCCGGAGCGGTTTGACTCCAGCGTCGTTGGCCGGAAGGCGCTTGAGCCCGCCGTCAAGTCGATATATGGAGATCGCCTCGTGTCACGGTCAAAATCGACTTCAAGCCCCAAAGGGCTGCAGAGCTACGCTTACGATCGTAAGCGGCAAAGAGACCCGTCTGGCGGAGTGGGTGAGCGATCGGCTATCGGCTGCTGAGTTTGTGAGCCGATGTGAGCTTCTATGTCTGCGGCCTAGTTCTGGAACTAGAACCTTCCATATGATCGAAGCGGTCGCCGACCATCTTGAGGGAGCGCCGCGGCAGCTTCGCCGACGCTGGTCGGACGAGTTTAAGGCGCAAGTTGTGACAGAGGCGCTGGAGCCTGGCGCGAGCGTCTCGGCGATCGCTCGGCGGATTGGCATTCACCCGTCGCAGCTGTTCGCCTGGCGCCGCGATGCTCGGGCCGAGCAGCATTGTCGCTCCCGGCACTCGAGTTGCGCGAGTGTGGTGGCGTCTGTGGCAGGCGCTGTGATCGAGATTGCCATTGGCGAGATGATCGTGCGCGCCGGCGTGGCCGTTGACGAAGCGCAGCTGCAGAGGGTGATCCGGGCGGTACGTTCGGCATGATCCCCTCCGGCGTGAAGGTGTTCCTAGCCAGCCATCCAGTCGACTTCCGCAAGGGTATCGATGAAGCTTGTTGCGCTGGTATGGGATGCCGGCTCAGATCCGTTCGACGGTGCGCTTTATGTGTTCCGGGCTAAAAGAGCCGACAGAATCAAGATCGTGTGGTGGGATGGCTCCGGCGTGTGCCTCTATTTAAAACGCCTTGAGAAAGCGAAGCTCTGCTGGCCGCGGATCGGGCATCATTGGATGCAGCTGAATCCAGCTCAGTTGCCGGCCTTGGTGGATGGCTGGCTGGAAGCGGGTCCGGACCGTGGCGGTCAAGCCGCCGGAGATTATTGGGTAAAAGCACTGCGGCGTAGTGAATCAGTGAGCTGAAAGGCAAGAGAACCGAGGCAAAATGTGCTCTGGTCGGGCCGGTGCCATGCCTGTATGCGACGTAGGCGCGAGAGGATGGCCGGCTCTATCCTATCGGTCCGTTGAAGCTTTCTCGCCATGATCGTGAGAGCCTAGCGCAACTCGCCGGGACTATGGAAGGCCATTCCGTGATCTTACGGGACGCCATGGGGCACTGGTCCCCGAGACTTTGCTGAGAGAAGCGATGGGCGCAATCTCAGCATCGCCCAGCTTGACACCCAATTCATCCGTTATGTGGCGACCTAAAGCAAGACGGTCTCGCATGGGATCCATGAACTCTCGCTCCACTTCGGCTAAAGTAATTATCTGCGCTGCTGTTCGTGCCTCTGATGGAAAGATTGTCAGGGCTACCGGCACAATGCTGCTATCGCTCCAAGCGGTGGAGGCATGAAAGCGGAGAGCCATACTGAGAAGATCAGGAATTCGTCATCCTCAACAAATAGGTTCGCGAATCGACACGACGCTTATCGGTTGCATTTTCCCGACAGGGCAGGGCTCGATGAGCTTCGCAGCGACGACCTCTATTGAAAATCTGAGTCGGTGCGCAGCCAGAGACCGACATGAGACTGGGAGTGAACGCATGCGGATCGGCGTTTGGGCGCGAGACGAACGCAACGGTCACGTTATTACTAACCCTACTGCTTCCTTTGTATCCTCCAGTCGTATGCGCTCAGCCCAGCAAATGTCCGACAGATACTGAATTGAAGGTGGCATACTGCCTCGGTTGGGGCGAAGGTGGTCGGGCGCAAAACCGAAAGTATCACGGCGTCACCTTTTTGCCATCCGACGCGCCTCAGTGGAGGTCGGAGAAAACGAACGCGTCGGTGAAGCTCTGCCCCAGAAAGGCTGCAGGGCCAAGGAAGCGATGCTAAACTGTCCAATCGTAGAGGAGCAGCTGGAAAGGCATGGTGCGCTGATCGTGATAGTCGATGGCGGGGTCGATCCGATCACCGCAGTGGTCGGAGGCGGTAAGCACTAACGTCTGATCTTTGTCCGGTTGATAACACATCTGGTCCGGAATTCCAGCACCACAAGTAGTCAGCTCACAGTTGTGAGGCTATGATCTGTCGTTGCTCGTCATCCTGTGATGATGAACGGCGCGACTTCGCCCGAGCCCCACTTGGACGCGCAGTGTAGGGCGAGCAAACACACCGACAGAGCAGACATACAGTCTTACGCGTTGCCGCGTAAACGATGTCGCGATCGAACTCTGGAATGTCCCACCGCGATCACTGGCATGGATTCTGCAGACCATAAACGGCATGGAAGCGACATCACGACATCGGCTGTTTGATGTTCGTTGGAATGGTGCGCACGTCGTGTTCGTGAGGTGATATGCGATCTGGAGTTCTTGTTTGGGCCGCGGCAATTGCACTTGCCGCACGCGGTGTTGCTCATTCTGCGGATCTCAATCCGGTGGCGAGGCTCCCGCCTGCGCTGTGGAGCTGGACCGGAGGGTACATTGGCGTGCACGGCGGCGGAGGTTATGGCCGGACATCCTTCAGTGATCCCTACGGCCCATCAATCTATGGTGACATCGTCAGCACCCCCGTATTCTTGGCCGGAGGCCAGGTCGGCTACAACTGGCAAACGGATAGGTGGATTCTCGGCACCGAACTCGATGCGAGCCATGCTGTCTCCAATGGCACAAACAGCTGTCTTGCCTTCTCGGGCGCCGTTGTTATCGCCACGTGCAAGGCAGGTCCAAACGCCTTTGTCACAGGGACTGCGCGTGTGGGTTACGCCTTCGGCCTAACAGGCCAAACGCTGGGCTACATCAAGGCAGGCATGGCCTGGCAACACAACCGCGGCAACATCGCCAACAACAACGAATTCGAGGGGCGCTTTGCTGGCTTCCCGCAGCATACAACGCAGTTCGATTATAGTCGCTTCGGTTGGACCGTCGGAGTCGGCCTCGAGCAAGCGCTTACAGCTGCTTGGTCTGTCAAATTCGAATACGACTACATGGGCTTCGATGGGACGCGTCTGGCGACCCCGCCGACGGTGCAGTTCCCGCCCCCTGCCATCATTGCCGCCAGCACAACCAGCTTGTCCAGCAACTATCACATCGGAAAGATCGGATTGAATTACCATTTCGGCGGCGACACGAGCGGGCCGGCATGGTTCGACGCATCGGCCTATCCGGGACGAGCGGCTTCCAAAATGAAGCCTGTTGTCGATACGGGCGACTGGTCGTTCGAAGGGGGCTCGCGGGTCTGGCTCAGCCGGGGAACATTTCAGTGGGACTACACGAATCCGCCCCCGATACCCGGAGATAGCGGCATTCCCAATTCAAGGCTCACCTATCAGGGCTTGGATGGCATTTCCGGCGAGCTCTTCGCACGCCTGGATAGTCCTTGGGGGATATTCCTGAAGGGCAACATCGGCATCGGACGCTTCAACAACGGAAGGGTGAACAACGAGGATTCGAGCATCGGCAACATGGCCTATAGCAACATTCTGTCAGATCAGGCCAACGGAAGGTTCATGTACTACACCGCCGATGTCGGTTACGATTTTATGCGCGGTAGCACCTACAAGCTGGGCGCATTTATCGGTGGGACTTACTTCGGCCAGAAGTCGGATTCGATGGGTTGCGTGCAGACAGCCTCGCTTTACGGGCCATGCGGGGTTCCGGTCCAGCAAATCATCGGCAGTCAAGATGCCAATTGGGATGCGCTGCGCGTCGGCCTTAGCGCCCAGACTATGCTGTTTGAGGACTGGCGCGTGAGCGCAGATGTTGCTTACCTGCCATGGACCGACTTCAACGGTCGCGACAACCATCTCCTCCGTCCTGAAACAACTTTCTACGAACAGCGCGGGCAAGGTGGCGGAGGCGTACAGATCGAAGGAACGCTGTCGTACTTCCTCAGCAGAAATTTCAGTATTGGCGTCGGCGCTCGGTACTGGGCAATGTGGACCAAGAACGACAGCGATGTCATATTCAACTGCCGTGGCTGCAGCGGCCGAGGCACGCTCATCCAGATCCCTGCACTCGCGAAGTACAGCATGGAGCGATGGGGCACCTTCTTAGAGGCGTCCTACAAGTTTGAGTGAATTGGTCTGCAAGCGCGGTTCCCGACCAATAAGTCTTATAGGCAACCTAATCGATGCACAGTGAAAGCCTACAACGCCTTGACTGGACGGCATCCCTGCTTCAGGGCGAACTGGCCAGGGCGCAGGTTTCCGCAGCGTCCATGCCTTCTTATTGGTGAAAGATGAGTGCAGATGAACCGTAGGCAGGCAATCCCAAAGCAGAGATATTTCTCGTACCTTTATTGCTCCGCAATCATCTTATCTTCGGCTTTGCCCGCCTTGGCAGCCGATGCACCGCAGGCCAATATGCGAATGATGGATTGCGCGACAGTGAAGAACAACGAGCGTCGCTTGCTGTGCTTCGATAAAGCGGCTACAGCCCTAAAGACAACTCGCTTTCTTAGGAGAATGGGGACAGCTCATCTTAAAGAAATCGTTGCCAACCCCGGCCAGACCACTCTCAACCTTGATGTCGCCTCTGGAACGTTCATTGATAGGCTTGTTGAGATCCGAAACGTGAGACGCCTCTACTCGACTGATGGCTACCGCTGCGTCGCACATCGGCGCGGAACAGCTCCTGTTGTTTTCGCCCAAGCTGTCGAACCAGCGGCAGAACAGGAAAGGCTGAAAATCGACTGCGCCCTGCTCGATAGTCTCCTGTCTGCCGCCTGCAAAAGGAATATTCGGATAGTCACGACTGACTACAGGGGAGATTTCTCGCGCGATTTTGCAAAGGGCCTTGTCCTGAAGGTACCGACAATTGAAATCGTAGCGGCGTCGCCACCGAAGCGATAGCTGAAAGTAGAAGAGTCCTGTTCAGGATGCTTTCGATTAGAGGAGCGGGTCAGCGCCCAACGTGGAATGAGCAAAAGCCTATGATCCTGAGGCATTATCCGTTGCTGCGTCGGGCAGGCTTGCATGAGGCTCGATGCGCCGAGACACATCCCTAGACATCCCCTAACGCCGTCTCCATGCATCCGCTCTAGGCGCAAATTTCGTAATCGATTGGTCGTCGCCGGAAGCAATTGATGAGCCCTATTTGGAGCGATCATGATCGGAGGCCCAGGCACTCGAGGCCGCGGCTTCGTTTCAGTCGATCGAAAGGTGAGCCGTCCATGAGAGAGACTTAGATCTTGCCCGGCATGACGCCTACTGGGTCGTTCGTGAAGAACTGGCGGCAGCGCCCGGCTCAAGCGGTGTTTCGAGCCGGGACGGTCTCGAAGAAGGCTCGGATGATGACACGCAAGAGCTCTGCGAGCCATCGCAGCAGCAGGCCGAAGTTATAGCCGGCAGCGGCGAGAACAGCGTTGATGCGGTCGCCGAGGCGTCCCTTGAGATAATTTCTGTCCATGCGGTGCTCGGCCTTGACGTGGCCGATGACGGGCTCGACAGCCGCGCGACGCTTCATCTCGCGACGGATGGAAGCTGTGACGCGGCGGACCTGACCCGAGAT
>NZ_JAGKJL010000135.1:0-7468 GCF_020329495.1 Bradyrhizobium australafricanum
ATCTAGCGGTTCGAGGCTTGGGATGTCCGGTGCGGTTCACGCTGAGCGCGGGTCAGAAGGGCGATGCACCGCAAGCCGCCGCTTTGATCGAAGGCTTATCAGCCCAAGTCGTCATGGCCGACGCCGCCTATGACGCCGATCATTTGCGCCAAGCCATCGCCGCCAAAGGCGCGCTCGCCGTCATCCCCAACAATCCGTCGCGCGCGCTCAAATACCCTCTCGACAAGCATTTCTATGCCCAGCGCCATCTCGTCGAATGCTGCTTCTCAAAGCTCAAGCAGTTCCGACGCGTCGCAACCCGCTTCGAAAAGACGGCACGGAACTATCGCGCCGTCGTCACTCTCGCTGCCATTGTTCTATGGATGCGCTAATGTCCACACCACCTAATGCATGAGGTGTCCACCAAAATAGGTGGACACCTTGTGATGGCAGCGGATGATCAGAAACTGCGGGTCAGGCTTGTTGGCCGGAACGGTCGCCGGCGCTACGAGGCGGCATCCAAAGAGCGTCTTGTCACGGCCTGCCTTGAGCCTGGGGTTTCGGTATCGAGGCTTGCGCTCGAACATGGGGTCAACGCGAACCTGCTTCGGAAGTGGATCAAGAAGCACACCGCGACCAGGTCGCTGCCGCCGTCTTCACGCCCGGCGTTCATCCCGGTTCAGCTTGAGGGGTCCGCCGATCGAGCCCTGTCGCGGCAAGACGGCGTGGCGACGGTGGATTTGCCGGCTTGCGATGAAGTGCGTGGTTCGGAACCCAAAGGGACTCCAGCTTTTTGTTCTCCGGCCAAAGTGAGCGTGTCGCTGCCGAACGGTGTGAAGCTCGCGCTGGAATGCGGCGATGTGGATGCATTGACGGCGATCATCGGAGCACTGGGCCATGTGCAGACTGGGCGGTGACCTGCAGGTCTATCTGCGCTGTGAGCCGATCGACTTCCGGGCTGGCATCAACAGCCTTGCGGTCCTGGTCCAGGAGACGATGGCGCTCGATCCATTCACGCCGGCGGTTTTTGCGTTCTGCAATCGCCGTTGCGACCGGATGAAGTTGCTGTTCTTCGACCGGTCCGGCTTTGTGCTGGTCCTGAAGCGGCTGACTGAGGACAAGTTCCGATGGCCGCGCCGCCAGGAGGCGGTCGTCCGGCTTACGACCGAGCAATTGCACTGGATCCTTGATGGCATCGATATCGATGCGATGGTCCGCCATCCGGTGCGGCACTATCAGGTTGCCGGCTGAGCTCTCGAGTTGAGCGGTTGACGCGTCGGTACGGTTCAGATTCAAGATTCCGATGAATCGAACCGGCGATCCGAGTGTTGAAGTGCTGTTGGTGCGCATTGCTGCGCTGCAGGCGGAGAACCATCAACTCGCCGACCGCGTCGTCAAACTCAAGGAAGAACTGGCGCTGGCACGCCTGCATCGTTTTGCGCCACGCAGCGAAAAGCACGTCGATCGTCTCTTCAATGAAGCCGAGCAGGCCGCCGATGAGGATGACGCCGGCAGTGAAACGAACAATATCGCCGAACTTCCGGACACGGGCTTGCCACCCGTCAAAAACACAACGGGAAAGAAGCGCGGCCGCAGGCCGCTGCCGGCGAACCTGCCGCGTCTCGCGTCGAGTATGACCTGCCCGACGATCAGAAGGCGTGTCCTTGCTGCCGTGGCCAGATGCATCGCATGGGCGAGGCTGTCACCGAGCAACTTCATATCGAGGTGAAGGCGAAGGTTTTACAGAACGTACGCTTCAAATATGGGTGCCGCCATTGCGATCGCACCGGAATCAACGCCCCTGTCGTGACCGCGCCGATGCCGACGCAGCCGCTGCCGGGCAGCGTTGCCACGGCCTCAACGCTGGCGTTCGCGCTGGTTCATAAATATGTCGATGGCACGCCGCTCTACCGCCTGGCGCAGGCCTTCGAACGCGCCGGCGTTCCGGTCAGCCGCGGCGCTTTGGGTCGCTGGGTGATCGGCTCGAGCGAGAAACATCTCTCCCGCATCTATGACGCCCTGAAGCTGCAGCTCAGATCGCAGCCTCTCATCCATGGCGACGAGACGACGGTTCAGGTCCTCAAGGAGAAGGACAAAAAGGCCACCAACACATCGTATATGTGGGCTTATCGCAGCGGCAAGGGCGGTCACGAGCCCATCGTTCTTCTGGATTATCAGCCGGGCCGCGGCCAAATCCACCCGCAGGCCTTCCTCGGCGATTACCGCGGCATCGTGATGAGTGACGGCTATACCGCATGGCGCACGCTGGAACGGGCCACCCACATCGGCTGCATGGCCCACTCCCCGCGGCGGTTTGTCGATGCCCTCAGGGCGAGGAAGAAGGGAGGAGGTCCGCCCGAGCAGGCGCTGCGGTTCTTCGACCAGCTCTACCGGGTTGAAAGGCAGGCGCGGGACGGAATACCGGAGAAGGGTGAAACACAGGCCGACTGCATTCGCAGCTTCCGCCAGCAACATAGTGTCCCCATCCTCAATGCTCTCAAGGTATGGCTCGATCTACATGGCCCCGAAGGTCTTGCCTGACAGCAAGCTCGGCGACGCCGTATCCTACACCCGAAACCAATGGGAATATCTGACGCGCTACACCGGGGACGGCTGCATGCCGATCGACAACAATCTTCTGGAGCGCGACATCAGGGTTTTTGCAACTGGCAGGAAGAGTTGGTTGTTCAGCGAACCGTGGATGGAGCCAAGGCCAGTGCCGTCGTCTACAGCCTGATGCTGACCTGCCGCGCCTCACGTGTCGAGCCGTTAGCGTGGTTGCGCCACGTCCTCACCGAATTGCCTCAGCGCACCGGCGACGCCGATATTGCCGACCTGCTGCCCTTCAACTTCCCCAAAACCGCCACTGCCTGAACAGGCCAGACGCCGCCCCCGATACGAAGGCCATCCGTCAAAAGCGCAGGCGTCAACGTGCGGGGAAAATCGCGCTTACCAATGAGTGGCGTTCTCAGGGCAACTCTCCAACGTCCTCACGATCACGTCTCTTGGGCGATGGCGCGCACGCTCCAATGGGTTGCGGCTTTGGGCTTGCGAGACGCCTGACGCGGAGACCGAACGCAAGCGCAGGCTGGTGGCGCGACGCTACCAGGTCGTGCGGCACCGTACGCGGCTCAAGAACGAGGTGCATTCGATCCTGCACGCGCATCTGATCCCGAAGTGCCCGCATGCCGATCTTTTCAACGCCCGCGGCCGGGCATGGTTGGCCGCTCAACAGTTGCCGGATGATGAGCGCGCGGCCATCGCTCGGCACGTCCGTGAGCTTTACCGGCTGGCGGAAGACCTGGCCGTGCTCGACCGCGAGATCGCGCAGGACGCAATCTCGGATTCCGCGGTGAACAGATTGATGACGATCACCGGCGTGAATCTGGCGGTCGCCGCCGGACTCGTGGCGGCGATCGGCGACATCAGCCGGTTCAACACCCCGCAGAAGCTGGTGAGCTATTTCGGGCTAAACTCGCGAGTGCGGCAGTCCGGGCTGGGAGCCGCCCACCACGGCCGTATCAGCAAGATCGGCCGCAGTCATGCGCGCGCCATGCTGGTCGAGGCGGCCTGGGCAACGGCCAAGGCGCCCGGTCCACTGCATGCCTTTTTCGTCCGCATCCGCGCCCGACGCGGCCATCAGATCGCCGCGGTGGCCGTGGCTCGGAAGCTCACTGTGCTCTGCTGGCATTTGCTGACAAAGGGCGAGGATTACCTGTGGGCGCGCCCGGCACTGGTCGCCAACAAGACCCGCGCGATGCAACTTCAAGCCGGACATCCACAACAGAAAGGGAGCCGCCGTGGACCAGCCTATGCCTACAATATCAAGTCGCTGCGCGACCGCGAAATGTTGATTGCCGCCCAGGCCGAGCAAAGCTACGAACGATTCGTGTCGCAATGGAAGCCGCGGCACCCAAAAGCGGCGCGCGGGCGCCTCAGTTCAGCAGGACAAAATAGGCAGTCCGGTGACGCTTGCAGCCGACGCGTCACGCTTCGCCGCGAGGTCGCCCGCGCCCAAACAACCATAATCGCGGCTGATGGCAAGTTCTAGCCAGGAATGCAGTCCCGTTCCACTGCCAGCGGGCCGCCGTGCTCGGGCCGGTCAAGGCCAAGCCTCGCGGTGGCCGCAGATGCGGCCAGCCTTGACCGCCCCGGCGCGCGGCGGCTGCGAGATCGGTGGCCGGGACGGAAGAATGGCCCGCAGCGCAGCCGAACAAAAGTATGGATTTACAGCGATCTCCGCAGTCGTCATCTCGGCCACGAAGAGATCGCTTGTCCATCTCATCCGTGGTTCGCAAGTGGATCCAATGCTCCGCAGGGAAGTCATAGAACGTTAGCAGATCGTCGCGATCCTTGGCCAGGCAATCAACTGCGCGCGCATATTTTGCACCGTATTTCGCGGCGAAGGCTTCGCATGCAAGCTCCGCGGCAGCTCGGCTCGGCGCCATGCAGATGTCCTGCAAGGCCTTCTTCATGCCGCTCTGCACGGAGCTCGAGACCTTGTTGAGCACGTTGACGGTCTTGTGCTGCCAGCAGCGCTGTCGCCGCGTGCCGCGGAAGACTTCGTCGAGGGCCTTCCAGAAGCCGAGTGCGCCGATCAGCTCCTTCTTGCCCTCGGGTGTCGCGCCGATCAAAACCAGCATGCATTCGCTGTGGTCCTCCATCCGGGCCTGCAGGAAGACGCCGTCGGCCCAGACGTAGACATAGCGCCGCGCCGACAGATCGCGGTTTTGCCAGGGCTCGTACTCGCCCTGCCATTGCGCCTTCAGGCCTGAGATCACCGATGGCGACAGGTTCGGCGCATCCTTGCCGAGCAGCGCCGAGAGCGCTTCCTGGAAATCGCCGAGTCGAGATGCGCGCAAATAGAGGATCGGCAGGAGGGCATCCAGGCTCTTCGTCCGCCGCGCCCACAGCGGCAGGATCGCCGAGGTGAAGCGGATCCGATCGCTCCGGCCGCGCCGCGGTCTCTGACCTTGGGCCGGGCGACCTCGATCGCGCCGATCCCCGTGGCAATCTTACGCGCAGGGCCAAAGCCGTGCCGCACCATCCTGGCACGGCCATCCGGCAGCTTCAGCTCCGCCGTCGCCTCCAGAAATGCCTGCAGCTCGATCTCGACGGCCCGGGCGAGCAGCTCACGGGCTCTGTTCCGCAGAATTTCCGTCAGTGGATCGTCAACCGCAGACGGCTGACGAAAGGGCAGGATGTTGGTAGTCTCGTTCATGGCGTATCGCTCTCCTTGAGAGGTTCTGGCAGGCTCGACACCCGCCTCGATACGCCGCCTCTCTCAACCCGTCATCACCCACTTTCCCGCATAGCTCCCCGGTGCGGGTCCAGAGGCTCAGCGTCGAGTTGCGGACATTGTGTGATCGACCTGGTACAGATGAATACGACGACACCGGCATCAACTTGCTGCGCGACCGGTCTAAGACAACCGGTTATATGCGAGCTAATCGGGTCGAGCACTTTCAACCGCAGCACACGGCGCTCGCATCATGCCGTTCCAGAACCTACCGACCCCGCCGTGTGCTGCCTTCGCGTAATCCCATCTGATTGAGCTAGCCTGAGAATGTTGGCAGTCGCACGCGGTTGTCAGCTTTGCGTGCATTGTCGTCGACCCGATGCCATCCCTGTAGGATCAGCATTTTCGTTCCGGCACGCCGATTGCTCTGTTTCTCGGCACCATTACCCACCAGCGCTCGGACTGGGCGCGGCGGCAAAAGGAGTGAGCGTATGGCAACAGGTACTGTGAAGTGGTTTAATGATCAAAAAGGGTACGGATTTATCGCTCCAGATGACGGCGGAAACGACATTTTTGTTCACATAAGCGCCGTAGAACGCGCTGGACTCTCTGGTTTGGCAGAAGGCCAAAAGGTTTCTTACGAAGTCAAAGTCGACCCGAAGCGTGGCAAGAGCAGCGCAGAAAACCTGCGGGTCTGATCACGTCCGCCGGTGATAGTCTCCGGCAAAAATTTCTAAGGCGAGCAGGCTGCGTTCTTTTCAGAAATGACGCAGCGAATTAGGAGTTCGGCACGTCTTTGAACTGACCATGTTCGCCGTCTTTTGCATTTATAGCCGTGTCAGGCTTTCGATCGTAGGTGCAGCAGAGCCACGGCAGTACGGTTTGTAGATTCGTTGTCTGCGCTTGCGGGAGGAGCTTAAGCAATTCGGGTTTGATAAGGCCGAGCGCAGCCGTGGGCACGAAAACCCAGGAGATCACGGGGCCATTCCTTATCGACCATTCAGCGTCGAGCTTTGCAACGGTTTTACGAGCGCGCGGTTTCGCCGCACCTTGAGTAGAAAACGGCTGTTGCAAACTCTTAGGTTGTATGCAACCATAGACTTGGGCCTCGGAAACCCAAGATAGCATCAGTGGCCATCAATGGGCCAGCGTTCTAACAGCCCCGTTCGGCGGAGACGGTGCGCCCATGTCCAAAGGGCACCCCAAAAGCACATTGGCCGTTCACGATTACGGTTTCTGAACCCCGGCGGCCAGTCCGCTACCGGCATCAGAGCTAAAAGCAAAATCCATGAACCATCAGCGAATCTCGCGCCGCGCCGTGGCGATCGCTCGCGTCTGCAGCCTCGAAGTGTTGCACGACAACGAAACATCTCAGCAGAGAGCCGACCGGTTGCTGACGCCGCACAAGCGGCGCAACCATTATCCATCGTCAAATGATTTGAGGCTGATTAGGCGGCTCGCGAAGGGAGGGTCTGGCTCCTCAGGGGTTAGAGTTTAAAGCGACCTGCGCTCCATGCTGCGAGCGACGGTTTGCGTCTCGTCGGCGCTATCCTGCTCGAGCAGCGCCCAAGTTGGGCCCCCCCAAAGCGCCTTCGGAGCTGCAAAGCGTTTGCCCCTGCAAAAAGCTTCCCTTGGGCAGTGTTTCGAGCGCCTGAAAGATTGTGCGGATTGAGGGCAATACCCAGGCGCGGGCGGCCGGTGATCGGATCCGGTTCGTAGAGTTTGTTCATAGGCGTCGGCGTGCAGGAAGCCGGATGCAGGCGCCAGAATGGCTTGAGCGTGCTCATCTTTGCGGTCAGGCGAGTAGCGATAGTAGGCCGCCGGTGGATTGGGCGAGCCCCAGGTGCCTTCATCGCGCACAACGACCCATAGCCGGCCGCTTTTGGTGCGCCCGCGTCCGGGATCCTGAACCGGGATCGGCGGGTGAGTAGGCCGGAGGGATTTCACCTCCAGCACCGGGTCACCGGAGGCGGTCGCCCGCCCCCGGTTCCCACAGAACGTGGCGTGCGGATTTCCCGCACCGACGCTCTTCGACAGTTGGTTCACAGCACCGCAAGCGCCTGCAGCTCCCGATAAGGAAGGCGCAGCTTAGGCTTCAGCAACGGTGTCCGTTCTTTGATTTGGTTGAAGGCGTCCCAAGTGAGGTGGCCGCCTGCCCAGCTGCGGCTGCGCAGCATTCCGCGCCAGTAACGCTCCACGGCCCGATAAACTTTTACGAGACTCCGGAGATTTCCGGCGACGCCGTAATAG
>NZ_JAGKJL010000136.1:0-7361 GCF_020329495.1 Bradyrhizobium australafricanum
CTTATCCGCCGAAGTCGTCATGGCCGACGCCGCCTATGACGCCGATCACTTGCGCCAAGCCATCGCCGCCAAAGGCGCGCTCGCCGTCATTCCCAACAATCCGTCGCGCGCGCTCAAATACCCTCTCGATAAGCATCTCTATGCCCAGCGTCATCTCGTCGAATGCTGCTTCTCAAAGCTCAAGCAGTTCCGACGCGTCGCAACCCGCTTCGAAAAGACGGCACGGAACTATCGCGCCGTCGTCACTCTCGCTGCCATTGTTCTATGGATGCGCTAATGTCCACACCACCTAGTGCTTCGCAGGGACGACAGCGGAATGCGTGGCGGTGGTTATCAACGACGACGACGGCGGAATGTATGGCGATCGCTTATCAAGAACGACGGCGGAGGATGAGTTGCTACCGCCCCTTCGCTCTCCGCCACGCCGCGAAATCCTTCAGCGTCTGTTCGTCGGTCGCAGGATAGAGCCCGAAGATGCCGCGGCCGCTCTGGACCTGCTCGGTGACGAAATCCTCGAACGCGGTCATCTCGAACGCCTCATTGGCTATCTCGTCGGCGAGATGCGCCGGGATTACGATGACGCCGTCGCTGTCGCCAAGGATGACGTCGCCGGGAAACACCGGCGCATCGCCGCAGCCGATCGGAACGTTGATCTCGATCGCCTGATGCAGCGTGAGGTTGGTCGGCGCGCTCGGGCGATGATGAAAGGCCGGGAAGCCGAGCCGCGCGATCTCGGCCGAATCCCGGAAGCCGCCGTCGGTGACGACGCCGGCGCAGCCACGCTTCATCAGCCGCGTCACCAGGATCGCGCCGGCCGATGCCGCGCGCGCATCCTTGCGGCTGTCCATCACCAGCACCGCGCCCACGGGGCACTCCTCGATCGCCTTGCGCTGCGGATGCGTGCGATCGCGGAACACCTCGATCGTGTTGAGGTCCTCGCGCGCCGGCATGTAGCGCAGCGTGAAGGCCTCGCCGACCATGGTCGGCTGATCCGGACCGAGGGGATGAACATCCTGGATCATCTGGATGCGCAAGCCGCGCTTGAACAGCGCGGTCGCGACCGTCGCGGTGGAGACGGATTTCAGCTTGTTGCGGGTGGTGTCGCTGAGTTTTGACATGATGCTTTGTCCCCGGCTGTCATTCCGGGGCACGCGAAGCGTGAACCCGGAATCTCGAGGTTCCGGGTTCGCTTCGCGCCCCGGAACGACCGTGTGATGAACTAATAAATCGACGGCTCGCCAACCGGCTTGCCAAAGCCGGTCTCGAGGAAATCGAAGTCGCAGCCCTCATTGGCCTGCTTGATGTGCTTCGAGAACATCCAGCCGTACCCGCGCTCGAAGCGCGGCTCCGGCGGCGTCCATTCGGCGCGGCGCCTGGCCAGCTCGGCCTCCGGCACATCAAGATTGATGGTGCGCGCGGCGACGTCGAGCGTGATGCGGTCGCCGTCCTTCACCAGCGCCAGCGGGCCGCCGATATAGGATTCCGGCGAGACGTGCAGGATGCAGGCGCCGTAGCTGGTGCCGCTCATCCGCGCGTCCGACAGCCGCACCATGTCGCGCACGCCCTGCTTCACGAGCTTGGTCGGGATCGGCAGCATGCCCCATTCCGGCATGCCCGGCCCGCCCTGCGGGCCGGCATTGCGCAGGATCAGCACGTGATCGGCCGTGACGTCGAGATCGGGATCATCGACCGCCTTCTTCATCGACGGATAGTCGTCGAACACCAGCGCAGGCCCGGTGTGCTTGAGGAAGCGCGGATCGCAGGCGCTTGGCTTGATGACGCAGCCATCGGGCGCGAGATTGCCCTTCAACACCGCGAGCGCGCCCTCCTTGTAGATCGGGTTGTCGACGGTGCGGATCACGTCGTCATTGTGGACCTCGGCGCCATCGATGTTCTCGCCGAGGGTCTTGCCTGACACGGTCATGCAGTCGAGATGCAGATGCTGCCTGATCCGGTTCATCAAACCGGGCAGCCCGCCGGCATAGAAGAAATCCTCCATCAGATAGAGGTCGCCGCTCGGCCGCACATTGGCGATCACAGGCACCTTGCGGCTCGCTTTCTCGAAATCGTCGAGCGAAATGTCCTGGCCGGCGCGGCGCGCCTGCGCGATGAGGTGAATAATGGCGTTGGTCGAGCAGCCCATCGCCATCGCGACCGTGATCGCGTTCTCGAAGGCCTTGCGGGTCTGGATCTTCTGCGGCGTGAGATCCTCCCACACCATCTCGACGATGCGGCGGCCGGCTTCCGAGCTCATGCGGATGTGGTTGGCGTCGGCCGCGGGGATCGACGAGGCGCCCGGCAGCGTCATGCCGATGGCTTCGGCGATCGCCGTCATCGTCGAGGCCGTGCCCATGGTCATGCAGGTGCCGTAGCTGCGGGCGATGCCGGCCTCCATGTCGACCCAGTCCCTGTCGGAGATCTTGCCGGCGCGGCGCTCGTCCCAGTATTTCCAGGCGTCCGAGCCGGAGCCCAGCGTGCGGCCCTTCCAGTTGCCGCGCAGCATCGGTCCCGCGGGCAGGTAGATCGCCGGCAGGTTCATGCTGGTGGCCCCGAGCAGCAGGCCGGGCGTGGTCTTGTCGCAGCCGCCCATCAGCACCACGCCGTCGACCGGATGGCCGCGCAGCAGTTCCTCGGCATCCATCGCCAGCATGTTGCGGTAGAGCATCGTGGTCGGCTTCAACAGCGATTCCGACAGCGACAGCGCCGGCAGCTCGAGCGGAAAGCCGCCGGCCATCAGCACGCCGCGCTTGACGTCGTCGACCCGGCTCTTGAAATGCATGTGGCAGGGCTGCGCATCCGACCAGGTGTTGATGATCGCGATCACCGGCCGGTCGCGCCACTCCTCCGGCGCGTAACCCATCTGCATCGCCCGCGATCTGTGGCCGAAGGCGCGCAAATCGTCGGGCGCAAACCAGCGCGCGCTGCGCAATTGATCCGAGGTCTTGTTCTTCTTCGTCATCGCCATGTGTCTCGACATTGCTCGCACGCGCGCGGTCCCGGCACGCTTGCCCTGCGTCAGGCATACACTCGATTTTCAGACATGTCGTCCCGCCCCCGGCGCAGACGTGCCGTTCGCTGAACGTGCGCCGCACAGGCTCCGCAATGTGGCGATCGGAACGTAAACCGGCCCTGGCTTACTTTTGCTGCGCCGTCATCACGATGCGGACCAGATCGGCGGCGTTGCGCGCGCCGAGCTTCTTCATGATGTTGGCGCGGTGATCCTCGATCGTGCGCGGACTGATCCCGAGATGGCGCCCGGCTTCCTTGTTGGAGGCGCCCGCGGTGAACTGCTCGAGCACCTCGCGCTCGCGGCGAGTCAGCGGCTCGCGACCCGGGAAATGCAGCGCGGCGATCCGCGACGCCGAGGTCTCGGCCTGGCGCCTGGTGTAGGCGTCGATCGCCTCGTTCAGACGGCTCACGATCTCATTGCCGCGGAACGGCTTCTCGATGAAGTCGAGCGCGCCGTTCTTGATGGCGCTGACCGCCATCGCGATGTCACCCTGACCGGAGATCATGAAGATCGGCGCCGGATAATCCTCGCCATGCAGCTCCCTCAGGATATCGAGGCCGGATTTGCCGGGAATATGCACGTCGAGCAGGATGCAGGCTGGCGTCCTGCTGCGCGCCACCGCGAGCAACGCCGCGCCGTCCGCGAAGCAGATCACCTTGTAACCAGCGGTCGACAGGACCACTGAAAGCGTCTCGCGAACGGCAGGATCGTCGTCGACTACAAAGATTTCCCCGCGCGGAGCGCCATTTTCAACCATATGCATCGTCCATCAGTGGTGAAGCGTGCTGCCCTGACCGCACAAGAACTAACTCGACCATCTCGATCAATGGACCCGTATTTGTACGGGACGTCCGCTTAACGCACAAGTAGCACCGCGTTCCCTAAAAGTGGGGGGGCAGTGGAGAAACATGCATGGAAAATGCAGCGTCGGACCGCTTTGCAGCGCGCTTGGACGAGGGCCATGATCCCTACGGTCTGATCGTGAAGGACCTGGTCGCGCTGATTGGCCATGTCCAGGCGAGCCTGCGGCTGATCGAAGCGGCGATTGCGCGCGAGGCCTTGCTGGCCGCGCGGCAGGCCGACGCCGACACCGTCGTTCTCGACGACGTTACCCCGCGCTATCTCACAGCATCTACCGCCCTGAAGGCATGCGATGCCGGCCTCGGCGCGGCGCTCGACCGCCTGCGCGATTCCGGGGCAACAGCGCGTCTGCTGAACTGACCCGCCGCCACCGACAGGTTCGGCCCAATCACCTCGATCGTCCCGACGACGCCCAACCCATCAGGCGGCGATCTGTTCCACGCATCGTCCGGATTGGCCGCGGGCCTTGCCCGCCCGGTCGGATCAGTCCCTCTTGACGTCAGGCCCTGGCCCGCTCTTCGTCCGCGGACGATCGCCGTTTGCTCGGCTTGCCCTTGAGGAAACTGACGTCCATTTCGGTGCCGTTGACGCGGACCAGTTCGCAACGGCGATAGGCAAGTCCGGTCGAGGACAGCAAGAGGAAAAACTCCTTCAGGTTGAGCCCCTGAATGGAACCTTCGACGGTCAGCGAGGCATCGGTGTCGGAGATGGCATTGAGCTGGCAGTCGCGCCGCCAGGTGCCGTCGATGGCCATGATGCAGACATCGACACCCCGGCTGAAGGTGACCCGCTCAATGGATTTGCCGTCCTCGGTCATCGCTCAATATCCGACCGCCATGGCAGGCTTCGGCATGGAGAGCCCGCCCCGCACCCCGCTCGGCCGGTACAGACCGCGCCGCTCGGGAATCGGCTTGAACGTGTCGGTCAGGCCGACCACGGTTTCGGCGGCGCCCAGCACGAGGAAGCCGTCGGCCTCCATCAACCGGGCGAGACGGTTGAAGATGCTGATCTTGGTGTCCTGATCGAAATAGATCAGCACGTTGCGGCAGAAGATCACGTCGAACGTGCCGAGCTGGGAGAAATCGTGCAGCAGATTGAGCTGGCGGTGCTGGACCATCGCGCGCAACTCGGGATTGACCTGCCAGAACTCACCCGACTGCTTGAAGTACTTGACCAGCATCTGGATCGGCAGTCCGCGCTGCACCTCGAACTGGCTGTAGATGCCGGCCTTCGACTTCTCCAGCACCTCCTGCGACAGATCGGTCGCGATGATCTCGACGCGCCATCCGGCAAGCGCCGTGCCCATTTCTTTCAGGCACATCGCCAGCGAATAGGGCTCCTGGCCGGTCGAGCCGGCGGCGCACCAGATCCGGACGCTGCGGCGCGCGGCGCGTGCCTTCAGCACCTCCGGCATGATTGTGTCGCGGAAGTGCTCGAACGGCACCTTGTCGCGGAAGAAGAACGTCTCGTTGGTGGTCATGGCTTCGACCACCTGGACGGTGTGCGTGGACGAGCCCGCCTTGATCTTGGCGACCAGGTCGGGGATGCCGGACAGGCCGCTTTTGCGCGCCAGCGGCAGCAGGCGGCTCTCGATCAGATATTGCTTGTCCGCGGACAGATCGAGACCGGACTGGTCCTTCAGGAGCTTACGCAGATACTCGTAGTCGGGGGGCGTCACGGGAGCCTCACAAGGGACTGAATGGTGAAACTGGGTGTCAGGCTTCGGCCGACGCGTCGAGCGCCAGCAGGCCCACTTCCTGGAATTTCGCGATCACGATGTCCTTGTCGAACGGCTTCATGATGTATTCGTTGGCGCCGGCATGCAGCGCCCGTGAGATGTGGTCGATGCCGTTCTCGGTGGTGCAGAACACGACCTTGGGCTGATCGCCGCCGGGCATGCGGCGGAGTTGCACGAGGAATTCGAAGCCGTCCATCACGGGCATGTTCCAGTCGAGCAGCACGGCATCCGGCAGCGCGCGCTTGCAGGCTTCGAGCGCGACCGCGCCGTCCTCGGCCTCGATGACCGTGAACTCCATTCCTTCGAGGATGCGGCGCGCGATCTTTCGCACCACGCCGGAATCGTCGACGACGAGACATGTCTTCATGTGTTGGCCTCCTTGTGGAATCCACCGTCTCCGCGGTGGAGTGTTACGCTGCAGCAGCTGTTTTGGGCACCAGTTCGAGCACGCGATCGACATCGAGGACGACCATGAGCTGGCCGTCGAGGCGGTGGACGCCGCCGGCGAGCTTGGCCATGCGGGGATCGAGGTTGACCGGATTGTCCTCGCGGCTGCTTTCGGAGAGCCGCAGCACCTCGCCGATCTGGTCGATCAACAGACCATAGGATTCGCCGCGCTGGTCGACGCCGACCGCCATCGGCGGCTGGCCGTCATCGGCCTTCGGCAGCCCGAGCCGGGCGCGCATGTCGACCACGGTGACGATGCGGCCGCGCAGATTGAGCACGCCGGCGATCTCGCTGGAGGCCAGCGGCACCCGCGTCAGCCGCTCCGGCATGAACACGTCCTGCACCCGCGAGATCGGCAGCCCGAACAGCTGCCCGCCGATCACGGCGGTGACGTATTCGGCCATCGCGCCTTCGCTTGTCTCGGTCTTGCTGGTCATCAATCCTTGTCCTTATCCCGTGTCAGGCCGCCCGGCGCAGTTCGGCGGTCTGCTCTTTCAGCGCCGCGATCAGCCCGGGACGGTCAAACTTGGCGACATAGTCGTGGAAGCCGGCCTGCCGGCCGCGCTCGATCGCCGCCGGCGACACCATCGCCGACAGCGCGATGATCGGCAGCTGGTTCAGGTTGTGGTCGCTTCGGATGTTCTCGGCGAACTCAAAGCCGTTCATCTCGGGCATCTCGATGTCGGTCAGCACGACGTCGAAGCTCTGTCCCGAACGCAGCGCGGCGAGGCCTTCCTGCGCGCCGCCCGCGGTCCTGACCTTGTAGCCGGCGGCCTTCAAGACCGGCGCCAGCATGTTGCGGAAGAACGCTGAGTCGTCGACCAGCAGCACCGACTGCGCCGAGGCCGACGGCCGCATCTCCTTGCGCGAGAACCAGTCGGCGAACGCCATCGGCAGGAAGTGGCCGACGTCGATCACCTCGGTGGCCTGGCCCTTGATCACCGCCGAGCCCAAAATGCCGTCCTGCGAGCCCGCGACCTCGATGTTGAGCCGCTCCTCGACGATGTCGATGATCTCGTCGACCACGAACCCCATCGAGCGGCCGTCGTCGGCGAACACCAGGATCGGCTGCGCGCCCTGGCTCTGCACCTCGACGCCGGCCATCTGCACCAGCGGCATCAGCTGCTCGCGGTACTGCACCATGTAGCGGCCGTTCGAGAGCTCGATCTTGTCGGTTGCGATCTCCTCCAGCCGGGTGACGAGGCCGAGCGGCACCGCCTTGGGCTGCGAGGAGCCGGCGCGGAACACCAGCAGCGAGGTCAGCTGCTCGCCGCTCGCCGCATGGGCGTTCGCATTGTCGTCGGC
>NZ_JAGKJL010000137.1:0-7240 GCF_020329495.1 Bradyrhizobium australafricanum
GGAAGCGCCAATGAGCTTTCGTTGGGAAATTTATGATCCACTTAGGGCCGAACATCTCGCGTCGTTCTGTGACGAACATTTTTCCGATCTGAACGCCGTCTGACCGACACGCCGCTTCGTACGCGGTGAAGTTCTCGGGGAATGCTTCTTTGAACATCAAGGCAACGCCCTTCCCCATAACACCGACCGTGTTCACGGTGTTGACGAGAGCTTGCGCGTCTGAATCCAGAAGATTCCCTTGCGTAAAGCGGATCATGTCAATGAAACCATTCTCTGCGGGTGACAATCTGCAACTTGTAACCTTTCGAGTTACACAACTGCTCGACCTCAGCCTTAACTGTATCGTTGAAGCAAGCGATGCCGAACAGGGCACTCAGCGGTAGCTTCTTGTGCACCAAAGCCTCAGCTTGGTACTTTTCGAACTTGTCCGTGTCATCCTTCTTGAAGTTCCTTACTTGCAGGACCGGCCAAATGATCCAGGTTAGATTGCTTAGGTCATTCGTGAACTGCGCCAGCTTGAGGTATGCGTGCCGGTCGGTGAAAACGAACGGAACACCCAGCTGCTTGAGACGGTGCAGCGACGTGACAAGGATGACGATGTCATCCATGGGCTTCTTCGCGATGCCATTGTACCCGGTCTTGATGTCGACGGGCTGACGACCTCAACCAAGAACAAATTAAGAACACTCGGGGATTCGGTCAATAGGTTGTTTACTTCCGCCTTGCATGGTCACGCCTCGCGCTGGAAGCCTGTCAGTCTGCGCGGGTCGCTCGATGCGGCCGTATGTGTGAGAAGATCAGAAGCCCAGCGTTCCCGAGCACCCCGACCCCCACGCGCTATTTTCACCCCTCAAGCCTTCAGCCGCGCGCCATCGGCGCTCAGCATCGATCCA
Source organism: Bradyrhizobium australafricanum (assembly GCF_020329495.1). Lineage (NCBI taxonomy): Bacteria > Pseudomonadati > Pseudomonadota > Alphaproteobacteria > Hyphomicrobiales > Nitrobacteraceae > Bradyrhizobium > Bradyrhizobium australafricanum. Next base: position 894 of record NZ_JAGKJL010000137.1, read on the forward strand.
CATTTTTAAGCTCTCCATTGTTTCCGCCAATCGGCACGTAGCCGGTTGCGGTCTTCGTCATGAGGGTGTTTGCCGCAGGGTCCGGGCTGGGCTCTTCCCCGAGTCGACTACGGACTTCGTTGAGGCTGATGACGCCGCTCTCCGCGTAGGGATCTCGCTCCCGAGCTTCTGGTCGATCTCCTGCTCTTCTGTCAAAGCGAACTCCAGCTCACCCCCTCGGATCGACATCGCTGCGGATGACCTGATTAACGAGATCGCCAAGCTCGTTTTGATCGCCTAAAGCCCCTCCTCTTCGCTAGTCCGATCGTGCTACTCGGCGATGCTCTTGTTCTGCAACGAGACAAACGCCGCTGGCGGATAGCTTAGTCGATCCCGACGATGACGTTCCAACAACAGTGAGAAGAGCTGCACCGTCAGAAATTCCATCGCTTGGTTCGCCGCAGATTCCGTCTCTTGGTCCGTCACGGATTCCAACCCTTGGTCCGTCCACCCCGTCCACAACCGCGACGCCCAGGGCGTCTCCTCCGCCGGGTACCCCGCCAGGAAAGACGAGCTCAGCAGCCTTGCGCAGCCGTAGAGGGGCGTCTGGGTTGATGAAGTCTGCAGGATCAGAGAGCCCTCCGAAGAACGGAAGCTCCGAGCGTCAAGACGATTCGTGTCGCGACAATGCCTGGTACGCTCATCGCTGTGGGCAGCGACGGCTCAGTAGGCCGTCCTTGATGAGATGGTCCACACGGCCTACGGCATCGCTGTCGGGCCCTCGATGCGCCTGCTGCAGATTGGCGAGAACTGATCAGGAAAGCCCTGCTGCTGCTCGATGAGTTGCCGGCCGAGGCGTGGCTCGAGAGGATCAACGATGCCATCAGCGCGGACGCGACGCGCCTGGAACTAGCAGAGACGCTGCGGACGGACGGCCATACGTTCGATACTGAGGGACGCGGAACACTTCCTGTCCGTAAAGCGCTGTTCAGGGGCCACCTACCGGATGACGGGGTGATCTGCGAGTCTGCGGTTCGGTTTGAACCGTTAGGCTTAGAATGGACACAGTGCATACTGCTTTCACGGAGCCAGTGCGGCGGCTCGAGGTCTTCACCGGAGCCGGCCGTCGGCGGAAGTGGAGCGACGAGGACAAGGCACGGATTGTCGCAGAGATCATGACGAGTGGCGATTCGGTCTGCTCGGTAGCGTGACGGCATGGATTGTCGCCGCAGCAGTTGTTTGGCTGGCGCCGTCAGTTGCGAGAAGCAGCGGTTTCAATGGAAACTGCGGACGAGGCGTCCGCCCTGAACGCCCTCGTCGACCTGGTGGCCAGGGGAGCGGTGATACTGGTCAAGTCGCCATTCCGCTATTGGAACGCCATGACCTTGCAGCTGTTTGGTCTGGAAACAGATCGGAACTGCGGATGTGGCAGACGAACTCGAATATTCGGCGCACCGGTTAGTGGTCATCGAACAGCCTGGCGGCGGTTTCCTGGTCGAGATCACGCCCCTCGGGGGCGGTCAAACCGTCAGGACGATGACCTATCAGAGCACGCTGGAAGCGATTTCTCCAGCGAAGAGGTGCATCGACAAACATCCTGAACGCAGGCGATAGACCCCGTTCTGGGGCACACGACCGCCGCTTTGGACCGGCAGTCACACTTGCCGATGCGGCGGCGCTGGCGCGCCCTATCCCAAAATGCAGGAGGCCGAAACCGGACGATGAACTAACGGCGCGGCGCATCCGTAAATCCACGGAGGGCGGCCTTAACGTTAAGCAGAGCAGCGACGACCGCGCAGACGTGGCATCGTGTAGTGTCCGAGATATTCATTTTCAATTCGTCAAAGCCATTTTCAAGAGTTCAGTGGTTTGAATCAATGATCGTTGGATTCGGTATCGTGAGCACGATCATGGGATCTGTGCTCGCGCTGTACGCAAGTCGGCATCGTTCGATCGTCTTGGAGACGTGCGCAGGCGCATTGCTGATTGCCGGCCTTACTTGCGTTGGCGCGGGCCTCCCGCGTGTCTAACCCTATTGTTGCACGCGCCCCGGAGTTGCGGTTCAATACCTATTCCCATCCGTTTGCGATCGCAAACAGCTGACCTGCCCTGAGTATTTCCTCCAGATGGAGTTAGAGTCCGGCCTGAGCAAGGACGGACAGATGAAGCGAGCAAGGTTCACGGAAGAGCAGATTATCGCAGTGTTGAAGGAGCATGAGGCTGGAGCGACGACAGCTGATCTGGCTCGCAAACACGGGGTCTCGGAGGCGACGATTTACAATTGGAAGGCCAAGTTCGGTGGCATGGAAGCTTCCGAAGCCAAGCGGCTGAAGTCGCTGGAGGAGGAGAACGCGAAGCTGAAGAAGCTGCTGGCCGAGCAAATGCTCGATGCGGCGGCACTGCGCGAGCTTCTGTCAAAAAAATGGTAGGGCCCGCCGCCAAGCGCGCCGCTGTGGCGCACCTGAAGGCCATGATGGGCCTGTCGGAGCGACGGGCCTGCATGATCGTCGACGCGGATCGGAGGATGATCCGCTACCGATCTCGCCGCGCTGCGGATACGGAGCTTCGTGCCCGGCTGCGCGACCTCGCCCACGAGCGCCGACGGTTCGGCTACCGTCGGCTGTTCATTCTGCTGCGACGAGAGGGCGAGCCATCAGGGCTCAATCGCATTCACCGGATCTATCGGGAAGAAGGACTGACAGTCCGCAAGCGGCGGGCTCGCCGCAAGGCCATGGGATGCCGGGCGCCGATCCCGGTGGAAGCGAAGCCGAATGCGCGCTGGTCGCTGGACTTCGTCCACGACCAGTTCGCCAACGGGCGTCGCTTCCGCATCATCGTCGACGATGTCACCAAGGAATGTCTGGGCGCCATTCCTGACACATCGATCTCGGGCCGGCGTGTGGCGCGGGAACTGACGACGGTTGTCGCGCGGCGCGGCAAACCCGGCCTGATCGTTTCCGACAACGGCACCGAACTCACCTGTAACGCCATGCTGGCCTGGTGCAAGGAAACCGGCATCGACTGGCACTTCATCGCACCGGGCAAACCAATGCAGAACGGCTTCGTCGAGAGCTTTAACGGCCGGATGCGCGACGAGCTCCTGAATGAGACGCTGTTCTTCGGTCTCGACGATGCCAGGGCCAAACTCGCGGCATGGGTCGCCGACTACAATGGCGAACGCCCCCATTCCTCGCTGCAATACCTCACGCCCGCGGCCTACGCCGCCTCTCTCACCGCAACGGGCGCTCGGCTGCGCAACCCCGACCAGCTCTGCCGATCGCCCGTTGCTTCCACCGCGCCGCAAGGCGTACACCCCCCCGAGACTCTAACTGCCGCTGGATGAAAATTCAGGGGCAGGTCACAACGTGCCGAATTCATTCATCTATTTTTAAAGGAGATAATGATGCTTCGATATCTCGCTTTGATTTTTTTCGCCCTTACCTGCGCAGCCAATGCTCAAACCAACCGCACCGAGTTAAAGCGCGCCGATTTGACCGGCACGAATATGGAGATTGTAGTCAGCGTCGTCGACGTACAGCCCGGAAACAATCTCATTCGCCATACGCACCATGGCGAGGAAGCCGTTTATGTTCTGGAGGGTGCAACGTTGGCACTATCTGACGGCAAAGAGGTGCCATTTCCTACGGGAGCAGCGGCGATCAACATTCGCGACGTTCCCCACGGTGGATTCAAGGTGGCCGGCGACAAAACCCTGAAGATGTTGACGGTGCATATCGTCGATAAGGGCAAACCCATGATGGAGCCCGTGAAATAGACGCACTGAAGAAAAGAGACGGCCCCAGTGAGCGGGCACATGCTGGGGCCAGTGTGTAGCTGGGCGTCGCAGTGCCGGTAGCGGTGCGGCACCGAACAGGGCGACCAATGCGAGTGCTTGCGCTTCGTTCCTAAAAGAAATGCCCCAGCGCCCGGGGAGACGCTGAGGCCGACATTCCAAGTGGATCGTCCAGGTGCTACTGGGCAGGGGCAGCTCTTTGACCTCCCGGAAACCGGAACCCGCGTCGACCGTTTTCATTCAAAAGGAAACAGCCCTGCGAGCCTGAGCTGGGGCCGCCCCTTATTTGCAAACTTCCACGTTAGACGTAATGCCGGTATTCCCGGTGCGGACCGCCTCAAGGCGACAGCCCGGTTTGACCGGCCTACATCCTCCAGACGATGTGCATATCAATTGCCCGGTCGCCTGACTTTCTTTCGGCTTCGCCTTTGCGCTCTGGGCACAGGCGCTTCCGGCCAACGTCGTTGATAAGAAGAATCCAACCAATCCGGCAGCCCATACAGATCGCATAATAACTCTCCTGAATTCTTCCGGGCTCAAAATTCCACTTATCGATCGGGAATGCCCGCGAAGGTTCCACCGTACCATGCGCGGTAGCAAGGATTGCCGGCCCCGCAATTGCACAGACGAGTTCAGACGATTACTACGCCCGAATCCGGGTCGGCCGTCTCAATCAGCACTGGGACTCCGGTCCAAAGCTCGCTGCCGGTTGTCACCGCAAGGGGCCGTCGGCGCGACTGAAAAAGACGCGGTTCAAGCGTCCGCAGTACTCCGATTTTGCCAATTGCCGCTCGCACGGAACATGTAGGCTTCGGGCGCCGGGATTTTGCATTTCCGTCCTGGGGCTAGGGCCGACGCCGACCGCGTGAATTTTAAGCGGGCGGCGTTGTGCTATGCGGGGTGCAAATTCGCAATCGAGACGGTCCCAGCAGCCTTTCCGGGGCTAGGCGGCGGCGCTAGAGCCGCCCCGATTGCGAGCGCGCCATTCGGGGCGCGTCTCATGCTATCGCGAATGGGACGAACCGAAATGGTCTTCCCGAGCTACCTCAACTTGACAGCTGTCTAATTCCTTGCGTGGCACAATGCGCCGAGGAACGCGGCGACTGGCTGTCCAGAGCTGGCGTCCCTATTTCACAGGTGGCGGTTGCAATGGAAATTATTGGACGCCCGATGCGAGGCCGTTTCCTCGTTCGGCAAGGTAGCATCGGCTGGATGGTATAGCAGCGAACTCAAAGGGCCGGCTCAGATAAAGAAAGATGGCCCCTTTGCCGAGAAGCTGAGATTCTAGCGAAGGTGCTGACGAACGAGCCAGCAGAGATTCGCAAAACCGACTCCTGGGTGCGGAACAGGTCTGGGCCGAGCTCGCCTCTCGTAGTCGGATAGCGCGGCCTCAACGATCCAAGGGAAGCGCTTCGTCCAGTCGAGCCGCCCTTGGTGATCAGCAGGACGCGGTCTCCGCGCTCGAGGCGCAGGCGGTAGCCGGCGGGCGATCACATTTCTGTCGGCAGGCAGAACTTGGGCACGGCCCGAAGACTGGTAACAAAGCCGGGGAATTCGGATATGAGGACTTGGTGTCGAAACGTTGCGATTTGCCCCCTACCGTGGCGACGGTGCCAATCCGGCAATGTCTTGTAGCATTTGAGCGAGCACAGGCTCCATCCATCGCGGCAAATTCCCTCATACCGGACGTCTAGAGTTTGGCAGATGGACGTACTCGAAAGAACCGACTGGAAATAGTCCTCATCCAAAAGCGCAGAAGCACGCCGCGCCCCTGTCCGTCCTTGAATCATCGAAATGAATTAACGTCAAACGGACTGGCATCACCCAAGCGTTGTCGCAGTGCAGGTAGCTGCCATCGAGTGCGTTCAGAAGGTGCTTGAGATTTTCGGAGTACGACCCTGACTTCTTCGCCGCGACCTGAAACTTCATCTGATTGTCGAGGCCCAGCTTCACGACAAAGCGCTCGAGAATATGCAAGCTTCTGTATTTCAAGAAGCGTGCAATCAAAGCCTAGAATGGAATACCGACGAACCAACTCAACGATAAGCGTGCGAGTAGCGGTTAGCTTCCGCCCGTTCTCTTGGCCACGTTCTGGTACTTCGCGTCGGCTCGTATACGATTACGTCTACGTCGGCCAGCTTGCCCAAGGCAGCTTCTATCTTCGGGCGCACATCGTTCCAATCCAAGCCGCCATTGCCCGCGCCCAAAGGCAGAAGAGCAATCGACTCAATGCCCTTTTCCTGGATGACACTCTTTAAGTCCTCTAGACCCTGCACAATCCACTCCATCCTCGATGGGAAGCGCCAATGAGCTTTCGTTGGGAAATTTATGATCCACTTAGGGCCGAACATCTCGCGTCGTTCTGTGACGAACATTTTTCCGATCTGAACGCCGTCTGACCGACACGCCGCTTCGTACGCGGTGAAGTTCTCGGGGAATGCTTCTTTGAACATCAAGGCAACGCCCTTCCCCATAACACCGACCGTGTTCACGGTGTTGACGAGAGCTTGCGCGTCTGAATCCAGAAGATTCCCTTGCGTAAAGCGGATCATGTCAATGAAACCATTCTCTGCGG
>NZ_JAGKJL010000138.1:0-6815 GCF_020329495.1 Bradyrhizobium australafricanum
GCATGAGCCTTTGGAATGACAGACCACCTGTCGTCGAAGGACTGCGCGACAGCAGGGGTAGCCTGAATTGCGATCAACGTCGGGACTGTTGCAATCGCGATCATTCCAGAAAGCGGACGCATGATCGGCCTCACTCAACAATCTAAATAACAACAGATCAATGCAAACCTATGAAGTGCGTTCCTGCACACGCAGGGAGCACCGGAAATTGAGTGCATACCGATACTTCCGAATTGTGACGCGCTGCAGCAAGCATGTTTTTGCCGCAGCGCGTCACGTTGACCGGCCTGACGGGCTGGCGTCTCTGGCGACGCGAGCACCAAGAGCCGACATCGGCGCGCCAATGAGGGCGTTCCGATTACGCACTTGATCTAGTGATGCACTTTCCGGCAAGGCTATCGGCTCGAAAGCGTTTGGCCGCCAACTCGCTCTTGCGCCAATCGGCCCGACGCCGATGCTCAACCGCCAACGCCTTCCGCGCCTCCACATTCCGAATGATTTGATCGATCTCCGCGCCATCCAGCGTTCGCTTGATGCGCAGAACCACAGACAGCGCCATCACGACATCGCCGTAAGGCATCAGCAAATCGCGGGCCGCCAAATCGCAGTGCTCAATGAAGCTCTCAATCGCCTCTTCGCTCCTACAGATTAGCATAGCCAGTTCGCGAGCCTGTCGAAGATCATCCACCGGCAGCGCAGGCTCGCCATCCAGCAGCATGCGCTCTGCCGCTCGGCCCGCCATGAACTCGATACACTTGATGTAAACGTTGCCGAACACATCAGCCACAGGACCACGATCCTCACCAGCTTGCGGCATGACCGAACTAAGCGCATCTCGGACATCGGAGGCGTCGCCCCGCCCCTCGGCGAACGCCTCTGCGTGTCCAACGCCCCAGCACAGTCCCTCGGAGCCGCGCGCCTGGTCCGGGTTCACGGTCACGCCATCGACTAGATGGCCCAGCAGACGCGCGCAAACGGCGTGCCCGCTTTCATGGATCGCGACCCGTTCATCTTGCTCGGGAGTGCGATCGAGATGCGCGAGCAAGCGATCGTAGTCGTCGAATTCCGCATCGAGGCCGCCGCCAAGATCGGTGACCAACCCGACCTCGACAGCGGCCTCCGTCTTGGCGAGGAAGGGCGCTGGTCCTTCCTCGGCCGGAACGTCTTCAGACATAACCGAGCACCTTCTTATGCCGCGCGATCATGCGCGCGCGGATAGCTGCGACGGCGCCGTGCCCCGGCTGCCGCGTAGCGCGGGCGATCATCTTCGCCACGGCGACCGGGATGCGGTCTCCCCGCGCTGCGATGTAGCCGTCGATACGCGTTTCGATGCGATGGCCCAGCCGGGAGGTGCGGCTTTCGCGGTCACAGGCGCGGCACCTCAATCTGGATCGTGCGCGCATCTACGCTGCGGTCGATCACGGTGAAGACGGCATCGCGCAGCACCCGATCGAGCTCGACGGGCGTCGCGCTCATCGGCTCCTCGATGGTGTCGAGATCGATCACATCAGCCGCCTGCGGATTGAAGTCCCCGCCGCGCACGCCACAGAGCTGTGCGCGGCGCGGATCGGTCACGTCGACCGCGATGCATTGGTCCAGGGCACGGAGTGCCGCTGCGATCGGCATGGTCGCATCTTCGTATTGGCCCGCGAACTTCCGTTGCCCATGCTCGTCACGAAACCACGCAGAGCGCAGCATGAAGACAGTTTGCATTTCCGGCGTCGGTTCTGCCGCCGCCGAGACCAGCGCGGTCGAAGCCTTCTGCGGCGGCATCACCTGCCGACCTTGCCGGATCGCATCGGGCATCGTCTTAAGCTCTGCGAAAGCGAAGGTGGGGATCTCCTTCCGCAGCTTTTCGAGGCTGGGATGACTGCCCGTCTTCTGAAGCTTGGTGATGATGTCGGCGATCGCATTGCCGACGCCCGGGATCTCCGTAAGATGATCCTCGGCGATGAGCACGTCCAGCGGGACGGCAAGAGCCGCCAGGCTGTCGGCGACCCGAGAGTAGGCTTTCGCCCTGTGGGGATTGCCGCCTCGCAAGGCGGTACGCTGCGCGTACTCTCGCAGGAATCATTGCGCGCGCGACTTCGTCAGCGAGTGCTCGGTGATGCGCTGCCAGTTTGGCGAACAGCGCTTTCTTTGCCGCGTTGGTCGCGAGCTTGCTGATTAGTTCGCACTCTTCCGCCTCGACACTGGCAGATGATCCGGAAGTGACTTATCGAGTAGGCCGGCGACCAGCACGGCGAGCGCTGCGTCTTCGATGGCCCCCTCGGCGTATTCGACCCTATCCCACTCGAAATGGAAGACCGCCGAAGCGATGGTCGATCGTCGTCGGGCGCATTGCGATCATGCGGGCGTAGTGCGCGCGCAACTGATCCATGGCGCCATCAAACGCCTCTTGCGCCGCTGCTAAGCCCGACTGCTCGTTAGCGTCGGCTATAGCTGCATTGTACGCGCTGCGCGCCTCCTCGCCGCGCAGACACGCGTCCCGATAGGTGCCGGGCGGGTATGACCGGCGGGCGATCTCAACCAGGCGGCCCGTTTCATCGTTCGCGGCATCCCGAAGCCGCGATATTTCGACGAACCGGCTCCCCAGGTCGATCAGCTCGGCATCTGGACTGGCCAAGGAAACAGTTGTTGCGGTAGTCGGCGCCGCTGCGGCATCAGCCGATCAATACACACCTAAGCTGTTGAAAACAATACAATTAATCTAAGCTACCGAAATTAGCCCACAGTCCAGCCCACAAACACGAACGGCCCCGACGCGGCGCGCCGAGGCCGCCATTCCAGACTCCCGGTCGAGCGCGCCACCTGTCTCCGGGAGCAATGAAGGGACTCATTGGCCCGACCACTTGTTCCTGAGGATGGCGATGCCGCACAACAACGATAGCGGCCCTGGCGCGGGGAACGCCAAGGCCGTTTTAAACTCCCGGTCGGGGGCAACCTATCGCGGGAGCCTGTGTAAGATTCCCGACATTGCCACTTGTTCCTGCTCCTCTCGCAACATCACAGTGCGTAACAAGAAGTGCCCTTCGGCCGATCACCGAGGCCACAGGTTCTGCGGTTGACTCTGCGCTGGGGATTTCAGGGCCCCCGGTTCAGGAAGGAAACGCCGCCGGGCGTGTATTTTTGAGACCGGCGGCGTCTTTTCTTGGGACTATTTCGATGATCCACAGGGCTTTCGTGAAGTTGGGCAGCAAAGACAGTAGTTGCCCGCCCTTCAAAAACTCGATTCCGAAATCTTTAATAAATTCGGACCAGCTTCCTTCCGCGACAGGGAGGTGTGTCATGCGTAATCATGACTTCGTGTCCGATGGGTTCCTCGCGCTAATCGCGACCTGCCTTGTGCTGTTGTGCTCGGGCCTGCTCGTTGTCGCATTTAGCTAGTCTGACCTTGGCGCCCTCATCGTTCCGGATACTCCTAGGGGACCGCTTGGGGACACCCCGCGCAGAGCACAAGCATGCCGCATTTTCATCACGCAAAAACGGCTGGCCTGCTCATCCAGCATTCACGTTCAACTTCCTACAGTGTGGGGTGCCTTAGATTCCACGAGAGGAAACCATGAAGCTTAAATTTGCACTTGTTGGACTTGCTGCGCTCTGCAGCCTTGCTGCGGCAGGAAGCGCGTCAGCGATGCCGCTCGCGACACTTTCTCCCGCTTCAAACATCGAGAACGTCGCCGTAGTCTGCGGCCCGAACGGCTGTGTCCGCACGGCGCCCGTCTACAGGCCGTACGGCTACGGTTACGGCTATCGTGGCTACGGCGTCCGTCGCTACGGATACGTGCACAGGGGCTACGGTTATCATAGGGGTTACGGCTATCACGGCGGTTATCGCCGCTGGTGATTTCGCGCAAAAGCCCGTCGGTAGGATCATCCGGCGGGCAGATCGATCTGCATCACTCGCGTGTGTGACCGCCCTGCTACCGCAGTGTTGCTGGGATCGCAGGGCCAGCTGGAAGACCGCCGCCGGGATGCTGCATTCAAGCCCGGCGGCGTACTTTTTGATCAGATCCAGGCCGCCGCCCGCGCTCACCGTCTGGGCCGGCTTCTGATTAATGGAACATCAACGTCGTTTGCATAAGATGCAGCCCACTCGCTGCGGGACGCTCGAAAATGACCGAGTACGTCATCAGGGAAGTTGGCCTTCGTCAATGGCTCGTGTTTGCCGATCGGCGAAGCATCGCTTTTTGCGCCGACGAAGATGAAGCGGTGAAAGCCATGGCCGAACATAGCGCGCGCCACCGTCGAACACCGGAAACGATGGAAATTGAGCCAGGGGAAAACCCGCCGGCGTGAACCGGCGGGCGCCTCGCCTTCACGCTAGGCTAAGTTGACGGCTGCAGCGGCCATCATCTGCCGTAGCTGATAATGCCAGCCCTCCCGACCGATGCAGTCACTGTTGGGCCATTCCTCGCCCTTGTCTTCGTACTGCTTCACGTACTCGAGAACCGCAGCAACGCCGCCCAACGTCGTCGGAATTGTCCTGGCCAGATCCCAACCTGCATCGGCCTCCGCATGGCAGCATGCTCCTTGATGGTCGTCGGCCTGCCAATAGCCCTCAGAGCGATATTCGGCGTCGGTCGCCGTGATGGCTGCATTGTGGTCCGCGTCCGCCTGCTGGTGTTTTGCGATGGCCTCCAAAGCCGGATCAGTGGCCTGCGGTGATCGCCCTCCTCGATTCAACGCTGAGGCGGCAACCGGGTTACCAGCAAGCAATATGAGATCGAACGCGACGGACCATGCGACGATCTGCTTCTCGTCGCGCAGGCGATACTGCGCCTTGGCGTCGCCCAAGGCCGCCCCCTCAAAAGCCATGGAGGCCATCGATTTTACAGCAAGTTCGGAGAGATCTCTGGCCCGCACTAAACCGATGCCATGCTGCGCATCTCGATAGCACTTTTGAGCCATCTCATAGTGCTCAAGCTTGGGTGTAAGCTCGAGATCATCCGCCAGCCGCTTAGCCCGACGCGACCATTTTCGATATGCCCGCGGAGCGCTTGGGCTGGGGTTCTTGGCATTGGTTAGTTCGTTTTGCCGGCGCCCGTCATGAACGCTTGTTTAGACTGCGTCAGCATTACGCTTACAAATTCTCCGTGGCCTCATCGGTCGAGGGCTTCAAGAAGCAGGCACCAGAGCTAGAGCAAGGGATAGCGGCAACGGCGTTCTATGAACTGACGTTCAACCCAGCCACTCGAATGGATGTCAATTCGACGGACTCTCGCTATCCTAATCCAGCCATGGAATGGATCATGAAAAAGCTAGGCGGCCCCTCGACTGAAAAGGACGCCGCCACTTGACCAATCGCTAGCGATAACTGCGCATCGCGGTCGCGAACTCTAGCGGCTTCACTCGGCGCGAGATATTCGCGATCATTGGCGCATGCCCTGGCGCCGCAAGCCCGCTCGTCATCTCCGCTACTGTCCGGCCCCGTCGATCGCAACGGCGGAAGACGGTGCTCATGTTCTGCGTCGGGTGCCAGCACAACGGCCGGCTGAAGCTCGCCGATCTGCCTGGATTGGGACTGGCCTGAAAACTCGGCGCACCTCAGGTGCAGCGCTTGCGGTCGTTCCCGCTATCGCTAGGCTCATTAGGAACTTGAAGCGTTGTTGAGCCGTTTGGAGATTGCAAGACAAACGAGCATGACGCACGGTTCAGCCATCGCAACGAGATGTACAAAGAGCCGATCATTGACGAGTTAAGGCAGATTGAATTCGCGACAGTCGAAGGAGAAAGGCGGCTGGCGGAGAAAGAAGCGCAGCTCATCGAATGTAGGCGGCTGAATGAGGACACGAGCAAGATTGAAGCCGAGCTTGCGGTAATGCGCGAAGTACAGCTTGATCGCGAGAGGCTTCGCCAGCGCCTGCTTTCTCTTCTGCACCCCTAGTAGATCCAGATGCCTTCTATGATCTAACAGGACAAGGCGACGCCGGCTGAGTATTGGGCTGACGTGGAGTACGCCGCAGGCCGGCAAGACCTGTTCGCGTGACCGGGGTCAGAGAAACCCCAGCGGTCGCGTCGCTGGGGTTCGTGGCTCCATGGTGTCCGATGCCTCGGGGGGAAAGCATGCGGACCTGCCGATAACCGCCCTCGCGCTTGCCTGTTCCTAATCATCCCGGAAGGAGGGGTTGTTAGCCTCATCAGCGACAGTTCGCCGCAGAATACGTCCTAGCGCTCAACATGGAGCCCGGAGAAGTGCGCCGGCATTGGGTGTCCTGAAGTGAAGAGACGGCCCCAGCGCTTGGGAGCACGCTGGGGCCATCGGCTTTCCACGCACACTGTCCGAATGCGGTTTGGTCGGGGGGATGGTGAGAGCTGCATTCGGATGACAGACGAACAAGCTTCGGCTACGTTCGTTCCTAGCAGCCATAGAAAAGGCCCCAGCACCTTTGGGGGCCTTAAGGCCGGCGCTGAGGCCAGCGGGATGGTCGGGTGCGGACCCGACGAACCAACGTTAGCACGCCCTTATGCAATTGCCACTTTCTCCAAGATTCTGTCGGCCGGAACCGTGATAACATCTCGGCATCGGGAGCCCAAAATGAAGGACATGCAGGCGCACTTAGAGAAGCTTCGCGTCGAAGCGGAAGAGTGCGAGCTGATCAGCAAGCTGGCGACCAATCCGACAAAGAAAGAGCTGTTTGCCAAGCTGGCGGCACGCCACCGGGAGCTAGCTGATGAGGTCGAGCGGACCATGAAGGCCTCAACCTAGGAAGTCCGCTACTCAGCGACGCGGGAGATTAAGGCCACCCTGCGCAAGTGGCCTTGCATGGCTCCATTCCTACAGTGGGACAATTTCCCGTAGCATCCCGGTGCAA
>NZ_JAGKJL010000139.1:0-6723 GCF_020329495.1 Bradyrhizobium australafricanum
CCCCCTGCAAGGGTGAGGGTCGGGGTGGGGGTCGGCCGCATACGCCGAATGGAGAGCCCCCCCCCCACCCGCCGCTGCGCGTCGAACTCCCCCTTTCAGGGGGAGGTGAAACACGTTTCGCCTTGTAGGGACTATCGCATGCTGTCGCGCACCGCCGAAAACCTGTTCTGGCTGGCCCGTTATGTCGAACGCGCCGAATATCTGGCACGCACCATCGATGCGACCTTGCGCGTCACCGCGCTGCCCGCGGCCTATGTCGGCAAGACCAATGAGTGGGATTCCGCACTGCTCACCGCCGGCGTCGGCGCGAGCTTCTACGATCACTATGAGGAAGCCGACGAGCGGAACGTCATCGAATATCTCTCCTTCTCGTCGGACAATCCGTCCTCAATCAAGAATTGCATCGAGGCGGCGCGGCTCAATTCACGCTCGGTACGGACAGCACTGACGTCGGAGATGTGGGACACCATCAATTCGGCGTGGATCGAGCTGCAGGCGGTCTGGAACAAGGGTCCCGCCAACCGCGAGGAGCTCGCCAAATTCCTGCGCTTCGTGCAGGAGACCTCGCTGCGCTTCGACGGCTCGGCCTACCGCACCATGCTGCGCAACGACGCCTACTGGTTCTCGCGGCTCGGGGTGCATCTCGAGCGCGCCGACAACACCGCGCGGATTCTCGACGTGAAGTATCACATGCTGTTGCCCGAGGAGGAGCATGTCGGCGGCCCGCTGGACTACTACCAGTGGACCTCGATCCTGCGCTCGGTGTCGGCAACGACCGCCTATCACTGGGTCTACCGGGAAACCCTGAAGCCCTGGCTGATCGCCGACCTGTTGATCCTCAACGATACGCTGCCGCGCTCGCTTGCCAGCTGCTACAGCAACCTCGTGCGCAACCTCGACCAGATCGGCGTCGCCTATGGCCGCCAGGGCGCCTCGCAACGCCATGCCCGCGGCATCAGGAACCGGCTCGAGCACAGCAACATGGACGATATCTTCCAGCACGGTGTGCACGAATTCATCCAGGAATTCATCGCGGACAACTCACGGCTCGGTGAGATCATCACCAAACAGTACCTGATCTAACCGATACGGCCGAAAAACGCTCAAATTGTCGTCATGGCGGGGCCAAAAGCGCGAAGCGCGTCTTCGCATGGGTGTCCCGGCCATCGACATCTTGCTTTCGCGCCCGATTAGGAAGAAAGACGTGGGTGCCCGGGAAGGGTCCGGGCATGACGGTCCTGCCCTGAAAAAACCGATTGAACACCGGTTGAGCCATGCGCCTGCGGATAGCCCACACCACCACCTATCGTTACGAGCCGGCGGCCTCGGGCGTGATCCAGATTCTGCGGATGACGCCCGGCAGCCATGACGGCCAGTACGTCGCGGATTGGCAGATCGACGTCTCGACCGATTCCCGGCTCGACACCCATGAGGACGCCTTCGGCAACGTCACCCATGTGCTGACGCACGGCTCGATCGCCGACCTCACGATCCATTGCGAGGGCCTGATCGAGACCCAGGATACCGGCGGCGTGCTGCGCGGCAGCGACGAGCGGTTTCCGCCGAGCCTGTTCCTGCGTCCCACACCGCTGACCGACCTCAACCCGGCAATGACGGCCGTCGTGCGCGAGCTGCGCGCGGAAGCCGGCGCCGACGTGCTCGGTTTCCTGCACGCGCTGATGGTGCAGATCTACGAGCACATGACCTTCGACGAGGCCCCGACCAACAGCGCCACCTCGGCCGCCGAGGCGTTCGCGCTGAAGCGCGGCGTCTGCCAGGACTACGCGCACATCCTGATCGCCTGCGCGCGCGCCGGCGGCGTTCCGGCGCGGTTCGTCTCCGGCCACTTCCTGCGCTCCGATGGCATGGTCAACCAGCAGGCCGGCCATGCCTGGGCCGAGGCCTTCGTGCCCGATCTCGGCTGGATCGGCTTCGACGCCGCCAACGGCATCTGCACCACCGACGCCCATGCCCGCGTCGCGATCGGCCTCGACTATCTCGGCGCGGCCCCGGTCCGCGGCACCCGCTATGGCGGCGGCAACGAGACGCTGACGGTCGCGGTCAAGGTCGACCAGGCCGGCCGTCCCGGCCAGTGGCAGAGCCAGACGCAGTCGTAGGGCTGATCCCTCTCCGCATCCGTCATTGCGAGCCAACGGGTCGCGCGAACGCGCGCCCGATGACAGGCTCCGCGAAGCAATCCTTCTGACCGCTTGCGGGGCCATGGATTGCTTCGTCGCTTCGTTCCTCGCAATGACGGCAGGGGTGCTATGATCGCTGCTGCAAACCGAACCAGCGAGACAAGCCATGGCCACCGTAAAACTGCTTTCCGACGACGAGCTCTCGGCGGAGGCACGCGCCGTCTTCGACGACATCCGCAAGACGCGGAACTCGGACTTCGTCAACAATTTCTGGCGCGCGCTGGCGCATGATCCGAAGACCCTGCGGCGGACCTGGGAGAGCATCAAGGAGGTGATGGCACCCGGCGCGCTTGACCCGAAGGTCAAGGAGATGCTCTACGTCGCCGTCTCGGTGGCCCACGGCTGCAGCTACTGCATTCACTCGCACACCGCGAGCGCCCGCACCAAGGGCATGACCGACGCCGAATATCAGGAAATGCTGGCGATCGTCGGCATGGCCGCCGAGACCAACCGGCTGGTCACGGCGCTCGGCGTGCCCGTCGACGAGGCCTTCCTCGTCGATGCACCTGCGGGACGAAGCCAGGAGCCGTGACGCTCCTGGCTGTTTCGCGAATGAGTGATGTCACGAAATGCGCTCGACGTCGGATTTGAGGACAACCAGGAAACGGGCAGCTTCGCCGCCCGTCACTACCCGATGATCGAAGGTCAGCGATAGCGGCAGCGTGCGTCGGACCGCAACCTGCCCCCGAAGCGCGACCACGCGCTCCGAAATCCGCCCGGCGCCGACGATCGCCGTCTGCGGCGGCACGATGATGAGATTAGCAAACCGGCCTCCGATCATGCCGAAGTTCGACAACGTGATCGTCGCACCGCGCAGTTCCTCCGGGGGTATCGCGCGCGCGATTGCGTCGGCTCGCAGACGGTCGAGCCCGGCCCGCAGGTCCGATACGCTCCGCTCCGCGACATTGCGCAGCACGGGAACGATCAGGCCGCCGCCGGTGTCGACGGCGATGCCGAGATCGATGCGCTCGATCAGGCGCCGTTCTCCCGTACCGGAATGATACCAGGCATTGAGCGCGGGCTCTGCCTTGCAGGCAGCGGCGATCGCCCGCGCCAGGCGGATTGTCACGTCCTCGCCCTGCCGCCAATCGTCGATGTCGGCTTCATCGGTGACCGTCGCGGGGACGATTTCCGCATGCGCTGCCGTCATGCGTTGGGCCATCGCGCGGCGCAAGCCGCGCAGCGGCTCGGCGGGTCCGCTGTGAGACATCCGCTTCGCCGCCCTCTCGACATCGGCCCGCGTGATGGTGCCGCCGGGCCCGGTCGCCTCGACGAGATCGAGCGCGACGTCAAGCTTGCGCGCAAGGGCGCGCACTGCCGGAAACACTTGGGCTCCCTGCCCGCTGGGCGGCGAAGCAGTTGCTGGCGCCGGCCGCTGCTCGCCGGTGTCGAGTTCGCCCACAATCGTGCCGGTGTCCTGCCCTGCGTCCTCGGCAAACTCGACGAGCGGCGCGCCGACCTTCACGATATCGCCCTTGGCACCGAACAGGCGCGCGATGCGTCCGCTCGACGGCGCCGGTATCTCGACCACCGCCTTGTCGGTCTCGACCGAAACGAGCGGCTGATCGGTCACGACGTGATCGCCCTCGTTGACGTACCAGGTGACGATCTCGGCTTCTTCAAGACCTTCACCAAGGTCCGGCAACGTGAACTGGCGCATGGCACAAGGTCCGTTGGTGTTCAGTTGTACTGGTGCGCCTTTCGGGCTGCGGTCACGATGCGTCCGACCGACGGCATGTAGCGTTGCTCGAGTCGAGCCATCGGGATGATCGTGTCGTAGCCGGTGACGCGGGTCACGGGTGCGAGCAGCGAGGACAGTCCGCGCTCGGCGATCATGGCCGCGATCTCCGCGCCAAATCCGCCGGTGTGCGCGGCCTCGTGCACGATGACGCAGCGCCCGGTCTTTGCGACCGACCTGAGCACGGTGTTTTCATCGTAGGGCTTGAGCGTGGCGAGGTCGATAACCTCGGCAGCGATGCTCTCGTCGGCGAGCGCGTCCGCTGCGGCCATCGTTTCCTTCAGCATCGCACCCCAGCTGATCAGCGTGACGTCGCCACCTTCCCTCTCGACATAGGCGCGATCCATCGGCAGGGCTTCGCCGTTGTCCTCGACCTCGCCTTTCACGGCGCGGTACAACCGCGTCGGCTCCAGGAACACCACCGGATCGGGATCGCGGATCGCGGCGAGGAGAAGTCCATAGGCGCGCTCCGGCGACGAAGGTATCACGACACGCAAGCCCGGAATGTGGGCCAGCATCGCCTCGGTGCTCTCGGAATGATGCTCGGGTGCGCGAATGCCGGCACCATGCGGCGTGCGCAGAACCATCGGACAAGTGAGCCGTCCCTGGGTACGGTTGCGCATCCGTGATGCGTGGTTCACCAGCTGATCGAGACAGGGATAGATAAATCCCATGAACTGGATTTCGCCGACCGGCTTCAGTCCCTGCGCGGCCATGCCGACGCAAAGCCCGCTGATCAGGAGTTCGGCAAGCGGCGTATCGAGGACGCGCTCTGGACCGAAGCGCTCCTGCAAGCCGACGGTCGCGCGGAAGACGCCGCCGTTGACGCCGACATCCTCGCCGAGCACGACCACATCGGGATCATCCGCCATCGCGCGGCCGAGCGCCTGATTGATGGCTTCGACCAACGTGAGTTCAGGCATCGTCCTCTCCCGCGAGTTCGCGACGCTGCGCGGCATACGCCTCGGGCAGATCGGCATAGAGGTTGTCGAACATGGTTTCTGCTCGGCGTGGCGGCGTCTTCAGATAGCGCTCCACCGCCGCCTCGATGCGCTCATGGCACTCGGCGGCAAGCCGCTCCTCATCCGCCTTGGTCCACATCTTCTGACCCACAAGATAGGACCGGAGGCGCGCGATCGGCTCTTCCTTCCAATGCGCCTGGACTTCTTCGGCCGAACGATAGCGCAATGCATCATCTGACGTCGTGTGATCGCCGAGCCGATAGGTGACCGCTTCGATGAAGTGAGGGCCCTTGCCGTCGCGGGCAGCGGCAATGGCCTCCTCGGCCGCTGCACGCATCGCCACCACGTCACTCCCGTCCACCTGCTCGCCGCTGAACCCGGCGCCGATGGCCTTCTGCGCCAGCGTCTCGGAACCCGTCTGCAGACGCAACGGCACCGATATGGCCCATTGATTGTTGGTGGCGACGAACACGAGCGGCAATTTGTGAACGCCGGCGAAATTCATGGCCTCGTAGACATCGCCTTTCGAGGTGGCGCCGTCGCCGAACATGCAGACGGCCACGCGCGGCTCCTTGCGCAACTTCAGGGCGTAGGCAACGCCGGCGGCATGCGGCGCCTGTGATCCGACGGGAACGCAGAACGGGAAATCGTGCACCGGACCGGAGAATTGATTGCCGCGTTCATCGCCGCCCCAGAACAGCAGGATCTCCTCCAGCGCGACGCCACGCCAGAGCAACGCGCCGTTGTCGCGATAGGAGGGCAACAGAACGTCATCCTCCCGCATCGCACTCGCGATGCCGACCGACACCGCCTCCTGGCCGAGCGAAATGGCATAGGTTCCCAGCCGACCGGTGCGCTGCAATGCAACAGCCTTTCGGTCGAACAGACGCAAGAGCACCATCGACCGGTAAAGTTCGACCAGCAGCTTGGCATCGGTGGCGAAGGCAGGAAGCGGCCGCTCTATCGAGCCATCGGGCGCGAGGTAATTGCGGCGGCGCACCTCAAAGCGCGCAATGACGGGGAGCTCTTCGTTTGCTCTTTTGCTGGCCACGCGCTCATTCCTGGAGCGGTTCTGCCTCCCACATTCAGTTATTTGGTGTTAGGGCCGCGACGATGCAATACCGTAGCAGCATCGCTCTTGGCGCACGCGTCAGCGGCCGGGTCGTAAGGATCGATCGACAGGATCCGTGGAACAGCGCCGCGACTGCGGTATAAGAGAGCATGGCAAATGGTCAGGTTGTCCTCGTAACAACTGCGCCGTTGGACGGCGGCCCGCCTGTTCGCTCGGTCTTCTTCGTGGCTGAAGGAGACGCGGCAAAGGCCACGGCAATTATTGCGGACATGATGGCCCCGAATGAAACGGTCGAAGCGTGGGGGCCGCTTCCCGAAGCAGCTGTCAAGGCGCTCGGGTTGAAACCCGGTGACTACACCCACAGCTGACTTGCATCGGATAGCTGTCCGGCGCGCCAAGGTCTGCGGCCGCATCCTTGCGCAGAGGGTGTGATCTTGACGCGGCGCCCTCGCTTACGTGTTCAGTCCCGTGAGTTTAGCAACGGCCTGGATCGGGGCCTGGTAGCCGAGGCATTTGAGGCGAGTCCGGTTGTAGTCGTGGACGAACCTGGCGATGAAGGTGTCTCGATCGGCGTGATCGATGAAGGTCCGCCGGGCGCTGCCACGCTTTGTTTCGCGGCCAATGGCTTCGGCGATGCGCCGGTTGAAACGTTCGACGAGGCCGTTGGTCTGCGGATGGTAGGGCTTGGTCAGGCGATGCTGGATGCCGCACTGTCGGCAGAGTTGATCAAAGGGGTGGTCGCCGGAAGGCTTC
>NZ_JAGKJL010000140.1:0-10419 GCF_020329495.1 Bradyrhizobium australafricanum
CCTTGGCAAAAGTTGTCGACTGCAGGTCATGCGGGTACGACCCGGCAGGAGGTGCGGATCACGCATCCTTTTCATCCGCTTTGCGGCCGCAAGTTCGAACTGATCTGCCGGCGCCGTCATTGGGGCGAAGACCGGGTGGTCTATGAGGGCCAGAACGGTCGACTTTGCACGATCGCGAGCGCCTGGACCGATATCGAGCCACCCGATGAGTTCCGGCTGATCGCTGCGGGTAGAGCAGCCTTTTGCGTGGTTGACCTGTTGGCGCTTTGTGACGCGCTGGACCGGCTCGCCGAGAGCATGGGCGCCAGCGATGTGTAAATATAAATATGCCGCGCATGTAAAGATAATAATGCCATGCTGTCGACGTGGTGCCACGTGCTATTACTTAGATAACAGCCTAGTATCTTCATTTTGCGTCAACATCTCCATTGACACTCAACATATAGAGGCGTATTTATATTTACGTCAGGTTGAGGCCGAGCATGACCAGGGCGCAGAAGCGGGATCCGAAGAGCGAAGCGCTCGCGCTAGACGGCGTCCTCAATCCAAATCCGGAAGCCGTCCGCGACACATCGTTCGTCAGCAACCCGTTCTTCGATGCGAAGGACCTGGTGCAGGTGCGTTACGAGATGGTGCGACGCCACCAGGTCGACGGCGTTGCGATCAGCGAGGCCGCCGAGACATTCGGCGTCACGCGGCCGACCTTCTACAAGGCGCAGAGCGCCCTGCAGACCGCCGGGCTTGCCGGCCTGTTGCCGAGCAGGCGCGGTCCCAAAGGCGGCCACAAGGTCTCCGCCGAGGTCGTTGCGTTCGTCGACGCTCTCAAAGTTGCAAGACCCGAACTGACGACGTCGCACTTCCTCGACGCGATCGAAGCGCGGTTCGGCGTCAAGGTGCACCGACGCAGCCTGGAGCGCGCGCTGGCGCGCAAAAAAAAACCACTCAACCCAGCCTGATCGTCGCGCCTGCGGACGCAGCAGGCGGCTACGAGAAGCTACGCGCCGCCGCATTGCGTGCCGAGTTTACGGCTTGCCCAGGTCTCGCCATTCTTCGTCGACGGGGATTGGCAGCGTGGATCCGAGCACGCGGACAGGAGGTCGATGCCGTGGCGGCCTGCCACGACCATCGGCTCGCGCACTCGGCCCCGAACGATCCGTCGCCCGCAACAAGCGACGTCACACGCCTCATCGCCGGCATTCTCGTCGCCATCGCAATGGAGCCCTTCCATGCCTGAGCTTAAAGTCACCGCCGACCATCTCAAGCGCGACGCCTACCTCTATGTCCGCCAATCGACCCTTCGCCAGGTTGCCGAGCACGGCGAGAGTACCCAGCGCCAATATGGGTTGCGGGATCGAGCAGTTGTGGCCGGCTGGCCTGTCGATCGCGTTCACGTCATCGATCGCGATCTCGGCAAGTCCGGATCAAGTACGACAGCACGCGACGGCTTCCAGCAACTGGTGAGCGAGGTGGCGCTTGGCAAGGCCGGTATTGTCATGGGGCTGGAGGTCTCGCGCCTTGCGCGCAACTCGGCTGATTGGCACCGGCTCATCGAGTTGTGTGCATTGACGGCGACGCTCATCCTTGACGAAGACGGTATCTACGATCCGGCCAGCTTCAACGATCGCCTCTTGCTCGGCCTCAAAGGTACGATGAGCGAGGCCGAGCTGCACATCCTCAAAGCACGCATGCGTGGCGGTCAGCTCAACAAGGCCCGCCGCGGCGAGCTCGAGATGTGCCCTCCGGTCGGTTTGGTTTACGGGAACGATCGGACCATCGGCCTCGATCCCGACCTCCAGGTGCAGAACGCAATCCGCCTCGTGTTCGATACCTTCGAGCAGACCGGAAGTGCTGTCCAGACAGTCCGCTTCTTCCGGCAGCAAGGTTTGCTGTTCCCGCGCCGACTCCGGACGGGGCCGAACAAGGGTGATCTCCTGTGGGCGGCGCCGCACCATGCGCGCGTTCTGCAGGTGCTCCACAATCCGCGCTACGCTGGCGCTTTTGCGTATGGCCGAACGCGCATACGGCATCGGCCTGATGGTGGCACCACTGTCGTCAAGGTTGCCAGGGCCGATTGGCAGTTCGTCATGCCCGGGATGCACCAGGGCTACATCGACTGGGAGCGCTTCGAGGCCAACCAGCGGCGGCTCGCCGACAACGCACGTGCCTTCGGTGGCGAGCGGCGGTCGGGACCGGCGCGCGAGGGACCGGCGCTCCTCCAAGGTCGCGTGGTCTGTGGCCTGTGTGGCGAACGCATGGGTGTGCGCTACAGCCAGGAGCACGGCTGCACCGTCCCAACCTATCTGTGCCAGGCGAACGCGGTACGTCGTGCGGGATGGACCTGCCAAACTGTTCCCGGGAAGATCGTCGATGCGGCGATCGCAGACCTGATGATCGAGCTGATGACGCCGATGACGCTGGCCGTCACCCTTGAGGTGCAGCGCGAGCTTCAGGCGCGCTCCGCAGAGACCGATGCAGCGCGTCGCCAGCATGTCGAGCGGATGCGCTATGAAGCCGAGCTTGCGCGTCGACGCTACATGAAGGTCGATCCCGACAACCGACTCGTCGCCGATTCACTTGAGGCGGAATGGAACGACAAGCTGCGCCGTCATACCGATGCCGCCGAAGACTACGAGCGCCGGAGCAAACAGCAGGCTGCGGCACTCAGCGCGGAAGCCCACCGACGCATCCTTGACCTCGCCGAGCAGCTCCCGCGGATCTGGCAAGATCCGCGCGTTGACTCCCGCGAGCGCAAGCGCATCGTGCGTCTGCTCATCGACGACATAACCTTGATCAAGTCGCAAACGATCACGGCCCATGTGCGCCTGTCTGGCGGCGCCACGCGTACCTTGGTGCTCGACCGGCCGTTGCCGATCGCCCAGATCCGCAAGTTCAAACCTGAACTCGTCGCCGAGGTTGATCGGCTTCTTGACCATCATTGCGATCGCGAAGTCGCCGAGATTCTCAATAATCACGGCTGGTGTACATGGGAGGCAAAGGCGTTCAGTCTGAAGAAGGTTGCCTTCATTCGCTGCGCCTACAAACTTGCGAGCCGATATGTGCGGCTGCGTCGACGTGGTATGCTCACGACGCGCGAGATCGCAGCCAGGTTCTGCGTCTCCGAGACGGCCGTACACACGTGGGGTCGCCAGGGGCTCATCACAAAATGCTATACCGACAGCCTGAACCGTGGCCTGTGGGAGATCCCGCCTGGCATGACGATCCGCAAAGGCTGCGGTGGGCGCGGCGCCCGCCCGGCGCAGCTCACCGCCATCACCGCGCCATCAAAGGAATGAGGTGCAGTATGAAGCGCTCGCCTTGTCTGATCACTGCGACCTTGGTATTGTCCGGCACCAGCAGCGCCGGCACGCCGCCGATCGCCTCGAAGGCGCCGACGTGGCCGCTGATCCAGTCGGCGAGCCCCTGCGTCCAGGTCGCCTGCGCGTAGGTGAAGCTCGATGCGCCGAGCACCGCGACGAAAATCTGCGCGGCGCGTCGCTCGCCGGTGAACCGGTCGATTACCACCGGCACGCCGTCGCCGGCATAGTCGACGAACAGCTTGTCGCCGGCCGTATGCGACGGGCGCATCGTCACCGAGAGGCGGCCTTCCCAGGCGCGGTAGAGCTCGCAGAACCGCGAATAACGATACCCGCCGGGTTCGCCCGCGATGTACTCGTCCCACAGGATCGACAGCGTCACATGCTTGCGCCGGAGTTCGCGGTGTACCGCCGCCCAGTCCGGCTCGGCCTGCCGGCGATGGCCCCGCCGGGTGCCGGGACCGGCTCCCGCGCTGGCGAACAGCCGGGCTTCCAGCGCAGCGTCGGTGATGTCGTCGGGCAATGGCCAGGTCAGCCCCGCCGCCTCGAACCGGTGGATCGTCAACCGCACCGTCGAAGGGGCGTCCCCACCCGCCGCGCAATCTCGCGGGTCGGCATCCCGGCCGACTTCAATCTGATCACATCGCGCACATGGCGCATCGCAAACCTCTCCGTTGGCATCCAGGTCCCCCTTCGCAAAGCCGAAAGGCGGGACCGTATCGGAGCCAGAAGAGGCCTCGTCACCCCGGGTTCGCCCTTGCGATACCCCGGGCGACATCATCCCGGAATGGTGGGCGAGATCATCTCGGAATGGCGGGCGACATCAAATCGGAACGGTGGGCGAGATCATTCCGGAATCGTGGGCGACATCGAGCGGAATCAGCACATGGAATCCCTGGCAGCATTCACAATGCTCGATGGGTCCCATAAATGCTGATAGTTCTTGGGATCTATGACGAAGCTGGTCATAGTCCTGCTGATGCTTCCTCCCCAATCTGGACCGAACACGGTGTTTATGGGAAAGCGCTTATAGCCTTCGTCGTCTCGAAACACGCCATTCTTGAAGAATTGATAGGTCTTCTCCGCCCTATCTTCATTTTCAACTTTATCAAACTGATTATAAACGATCCCAACCCAGGCACCGATGCAGGACAATGCCCACACATCAAAGGTGATGCCTGCCTTGGCAAGAGCTTCCAGAACCCCAATGTGCAGTCCTGCGGCCGGACCGCCACCGCCGAGCGCAATTGCTCTCTTCACCATTGGTTCCTCCATCCAATTGTTCGCGTAGCTTATTCTCCGATCAAGCTTTTGAAGCGCGTAAAGATGAAGAGATTAGTCGTCCTTGGATCATTGGAGAGCATCCGCAGACGCTCTTCCGCACTGAATGCGATTGAACGAAATTAGAAAGGTTGATAGATCGCAGCATTGCAAAACGCGATCAGTGCGAACGATCGGTAGCGCCGATGTTGGACGCTTCTCGAACACGCTGATCGCACAGGCGCACGTCTGCGAAGAACTGCGGTCAGTGTATCGCGGTCTGGCCTGTCCATCTGTGAACCAGTTCACGAAGATACTTATCGATGACGGTGGCAGTATCTGTCATTGCGCACCGACTGATCGAACAGCAGCAACGTCCCGTTGGCCGCTTCCTCGCCCTGAACGGGCGTGACGCTGGCCTCGTGGTCAAGCTTCATCTTGAGCAGGCGTTCCACCGTGTAGGATTCGACGTCGGCATCGATGACGGTATGATGAGTAGGACAGAGCAGAACGAGATTGCCCTGGCCGTTCCGTGCAGCATCATCCTGGCTTGCATCGAAACGCGGCCCCTTGGGGCTGGCCGCGGCGATGTGACAAATCTCGCCGATAACGGTTTCTCCCTCGGTGATAGGAGACGTGCATTTGGGAAATGCACAGCGGTTGCCGGATTTCGAGAACAAGATTTTCAGAAGCGGGGAGCTGTAGGCGCTCATTTCGAATATCCCTCTGCTTCCTTGATACGCCACTGCCGGTCGCGAGCGGCTTCCGCCTCGCTAGCAGTGCCATAGGGCGTGGTGCGCACAGTCCCTCCCCGACCGATGCGCCCCGCTCGGGGATGACGGCCCATTCGCCGAACAACGTGGGCTGCACATCGATCTTGTAGAACCGTGCCATGTTCTCTTCTGCATCGATACGGGTGAGGTAGTGGGCTGTCATACCGGCGGCCCCATGTAGCGGCATTCCAGCTTTATCTTGTGCACATTGCCGAATTGGTCGAGCACGGCGAGCTTGACCGGCAATTTCTCGCCGCGCTTGCCCCAAACGGGCTTGAGTATCAACGTGAAGGGGATATGCCCGATCGCGCCTTTCGGGACAGTGTTGCGAGAGCTGTGCATGCCGTTGGCGCCCTCGACCATCAGTAACTTTGTCGCGGCCTCGGTGTATCTGGGCCAGATCACCTGAATATCGCTGGGCTAAGGCCGAGCCAGGGCGACCGCAAGAGGCCAACACATGGGCCGCCCACCGAAACTGACGCCCGAGCAGAAGCGCGAGGCCTTGGCTCGCCGTGAAGCTGGTGAGGCCCCGGCCGAGATCGCCCGCAGCTACAACGTCAACCGGATGACCATCACGAGGCTCACGCCATGACCGGTTTTCTACGACAACAACGGTCCAGGACCGTATCGATGTCCTGGTGCCGTACCTGGGTGACGTGGGAGGACTGAAGGTCGACCACCGAGATGGCAACGTCCGCAACAACGCTCCGCAAAACCTGCTGGCCTCCTGCGATATCTGCAACACCTATCGGGTGGACCCAGCCCGCGCGGCGGTTGGCAGGCAGCGGTCGCTGACCATAACGCTCAATGCTCAGACGTTGACGAGCGCTGCCTGGGCGAAACGCATCGGAATCAAGATCGCACCTGCACAGCAGGATCTTGTCGTGGCCGCTCGAAAGGGCACCGACAGAGCCGGCTCGAAAGCATGCTCTGCGGGAGCCGAAGCAGATCAGCATATGATGGACGAGTTGTTCAATTCGTCGGCGGTGATCGCGCCCGGGCAAGCGGCCGAATTGCGCCGAGCAATGCTCGTAAACTAGCATGTCGAGAGAACCATCACCGCGCGCCGACGGGCTGCGCGTATTCCGCGAGGCCAAGTTCGAGCGAACGCAGACGTAGAACCGGGAGCCCAATGCCCGCGATGCCACCGAGACAGGCGATAGGTAATACGTCATCGCGTAGTGGCGGACCTCCCAAGTCAGATAGGTTGAATACGTGGTGCAGAGCACGTATGCGGCAACAGCGCACCGCGCATCTGACCTGTCAACCAAAGCGGGTGATCCGTGCCCCATTCAGTGAAGCAGAGAGCGGAAGATCGCGCTGCTGGGAGGTGTCATGACCTTGAATTCGTACGATGAGTGGTCGAGATTGAACGAAGTCGTAGTGGGTACGGCCACCAATTATACGGCTCACGATCGCGAACTCTCTTTCGATCTATTCTTTCATGATAATCTGAAGGGGCGCTCGGAGTGGTATTATCCGCGTCTGGCGGCAGCAGGTACGCAAACTGACGCACGGGTCCGCCATCGGATCAAGGACCGGTACCTTGATGAACTGAATGAGGACGTCGAAGGAATTGTAGACACGTTGCGAGCGCTTGACGTGACCGTGCATCGACCGATGACGCTCGATGTGTCCAGCGTTGAGGTTCGTACCCTTGCTTGGTCAGCGGCGGTGGTGCCGCCGCTCAATGTCCGCGACATAGCGTTGGTGGTTGGAGACGAGGTGATCGAGACCCCTCCCATGCTCCGATCGCGATACTTTGAGACCCAATTTCTCAAACCAATCTTCGCGTCCTATTTCGGCGAAGGCGCGCGATGGTCGGTGATGCCGCGCCCATTGATGACCGACCGGTCATTCGATCCTTCCTACGTCCTATCAACGACCGGCGGCCCAATAGAACCGATCCGCCATCCCCGAGCGCATCCCTATGACGTTGGCCTAGAGATGATGTGGGATGGTGCGCTGTGTTTGCGTTTGGGACGCGATCTGGTCGTAAATATCGCCACCGAGAATCATGCGATGGCATGCGATTGGCTAGAGCGCCATTTAAATGGACGATTTCGGATCCACCGTGCCTACAAACTGAGCGATAGCCATATTGATAGCATGGTCTTACCGCTTGCACCGGGGCGGCTGCTCGTGCGGTCTCGCGAGGTGGCCGATTATTTGCCAGAAGCAATGCGCAACTGGGACATGATAGTCGCGCCCGAACCACTCAAAAACAATTTCCCAACTTACGACGACGACGATCTGCTGTTGTCCAGTCTTTACATAGATATCAACGTCCTTTCGGTCGCTCCTGACCTCGTTTTGGTCAACGATGCCTGTCCCGAACTGGCTCGGATTCTTGAACGGAATCGCTTTCAGGTGGTCCCGGTTCGGCACCGCCACAGGCGGCTCTTTGGTGGGGGATTCCACTGCTTTACCCTCGATATGGTCCGCGAAGGCGGGCCGGAGGATTACTTCAGCTAGTACGACATATACGTAATCGTCTGCTCCCAGGTCGACGATCGGAATGCAGCTGTTTGGAGGGGCCGGATGCCCGCGCCTCGATCGGCCGACGCTCGCCTTCTACAATGGTCGGAGTCCCCATTCGAGCCTTGATGGTGGCCCCGGATCAAGCTTACTTCGTCCGCTGCCGTTCCGCGCGGTAGCCTAGCCGTCGCAGAAACTGTCCTCCCAAATCGTCAAGTCAGAGCCTTGAAGTGTCCATGACCAAGCCGCTCGTTTTTCTCAGCCACATCAACGAAGAAGCCGAATTGGCAGGGTTGTTCAAAACGGAGATCGAGCGGGTATTTTTGGGCATGATCGAGGTGTTTTTGTCCTCTGAAGACACAACCATCGCGGTTGGTTCAAGGTGGCTGGACAAGATCACAGAGGGGCTTCGGTCTGCGCAGGCAGTCATGATCCTATGTAGTCCCATCAGCATCCATCGCCCGTGGATCAACTTCGAGGCAGGAGGAGGATGGGCTCGCGACATCACGGTCGCCCCCCTTTGTCACTCAGGTCTACGGTTTGTGCAGCTTCCGTTGCCGCTCAACTTGCTGCAAGCGGTTAAGGCGCATGACGCTGAGGGTCTCGGGCGTCTCTTCGCGATGCTTGCGGCAAAGCTGAACGCGACGATCCAAGCCATCGACGCAACGGGCTTCACTCAGACGGGCTTCATTCAGAAGGTGGTTGCGTTTGAGGACAAGTATTCACTCGAAGTGAAAGCACTCCCACACTTGCGCACTATCCAAGCCGCATGGCCGGAACTGATTTCGGCCATCGAGGGCGCCAGCGGCGGACCAGTGAACGTCCAGAACGTCGCAGAATGGCGGGAAACTGCGATCCGATTGGCGCTCGAAGCTCTGAAGAAAGATAAGTTCCTCGACTATGCCGATGGAACCACATCGATGACCATCGGGGGTAGCGGCAGTGGGATGACCGGCGATCTGGTACTGGCTCCAACGTCTTCGTTGACCACGATTGTGGGGCGCCGGTTTTAGCCACTTCCTTGGTACACAAAGCTGGTACAAAGAATCTTAGAAGGGCGACAAAAAACTGAATGTTCTCAAGGTTGTCTGGATTGCAGACGCCAACACCTTTCCTGGGCACCATCGCCCTTCTAAGAGCGTGAAATCCAAAGCAAATTAGCAAATTCAATGGCTTACTCGCTCCTCAGTGGTACAGAAGGGTGGTACAATGCCGTTGGCTAGGTTGAACCGCCTCGGGATTGCCGGAGGCCCCAACTCCTGAAAAGGTGGGGCCGTTATGAGCAAGACGACGACGAACAAATTTTCAACTGAGGTCCGTTCCCGCGCGGTACGGATGGTTTTGGATCACGAAGGCGAGCATCCGTCACGCTGGGCGGCGGTGTGCTCAGGTGTGCTCAATTGCCGCGAAGATCGGCTGCACGCCACAGACGCTCAATGAGTGGGTCAAGAAGGCCGAGGTCGACAGCGGCGCACGGGTCGGCGTTCCGACGGATGTTGCCGAGCGTCTGAAGGCACTGGAGCGGGAGAACCGGGAGCTCCGGCAGGCCAACGAGATCCTGCGCAAGGCATCGGCGTATTTTGCCCAGGCGGAGCTCGACCGCCGGTTCAAGCCATGATCGCCTTCATCGACGATCATCGCGAGGCTTACGGGGTCGAGCCGATCTGCAAGGTGCTGCCGATTGCCCCGTCGACTTACCATGATCACGTTGCCAAGCGGCGCAATCCAGCCAGACTTTCAGCCCGCGCCAGGCGCGATGCGGCGCTGAAGGTCGAGGTCCGCCGCGTGTTCGAGGAGAACTTCTCTGTTTACGGCGTGCGCAAGGTGTGGCGCCAATTGCGGCGCGAAGGTCGGGATGTCGCCCGCTGTACGGTGGCGCGGCTGATGAAGGAAATGGGCCTGCAAGGGGCGATCCGGGGCAAGCCCGTGCGCACCACGATAAGCGATCGCGTGGCACCCGGTCCGCTCGACCACGTCAACCGCCAGTTCCAGGCGCCGCGCCCGAATGCGCTGTGGGTGTCCGACTTCACCACCTATGTCGCCACCTGGATTGGCTTCGTCTATGTCGCCTTCGTCGTCGACGCCTATGCCGGCCGCATCGTCGGCTGGCGGGTGTCGCGCAGCGCTCACGCAGGCTTTGTGCTCGATGCGCTCGAACAGGCGCTGGCGGAGCGGAGACCGCTGCGCGGCGGAGGCCTCGTCCACCATTCCGATCGCGGCGTGCAGCCCGCGATCGGAGTGGTGGATCAATCCAGCTTCCGGTCGTTGCTGTTGGATCGCCATCGTCAGGGCCGATGAGGCGAGTTCCGTGCGCATGTGATCGCCCATGGCCCAGCCGACGATCTTACGGCTGAAGAGGTCCATCACGGCCGCCAGGTACAGCCAGCCTTCCGCGGTCGGGATGTAGGTGATGTCGGCGAGCCAGACCCGATTCGGAGCAGGCGCCGTGAAGTCGCGCATGATCAGGTTCGGTGCGATCGGCAGGTCATGACGGCTGTCGGTGGTGCGAACCCGGCGTGGTGGCGCCATGATGGCTCGGATGCCATGCCGCTGCATCATCCGCTCGATCCGGCCACGGCTGGTGCCGCGTCCCT
>NZ_JAGKJL010000015.1:0-45000 GCF_020329495.1 Bradyrhizobium australafricanum
AACACCGCGCGGCGCAGGCCGGGCTCCCGTTCGAGGCGTCCGCCCGTCCAGCGCCGCGCTCGCATCTGGTGCTGGGCATAGCTCGGCTTGTAGCCGACCTGGCTCCCCCGATTGCGCCTCAGTTCCCGAGAGATCGTTGATGGCGAGCGATCCAGAGCTGCCGCGATTTGCCGGACCGAGCTGCCATTGGCCGATAGGCAGGCAATCTCGCATCGGTCGTCCAGAGAGAGCTGCTTGTAAGTCCGCCCCATGGCAACACCTCCTCAAGGAAGTGTTGCACTTCGT
The DNA here is from genome assembly GCF_020329495.1 of Bradyrhizobium australafricanum. Classification (NCBI taxonomy): domain Bacteria; kingdom Pseudomonadati; phylum Pseudomonadota; class Alphaproteobacteria; order Hyphomicrobiales; family Nitrobacteraceae; genus Bradyrhizobium; species Bradyrhizobium australafricanum. The sequence goes on from NZ_JAGKJL010000015.1 coordinate 286, forward strand.
TTGTGAACTCAGGAGACCCATTACCACCGCTTCTGATTGTTGTCCTGAGCTGGGGCCGCAGCTCAGCTAAACCACGAAGTCCTGTGGTGATGGGTCCCGGGTCGCGCGGAGCCTGTCATCGGGCGGCGCTTCGCGCCGACCCGTTGGCTTGCCCGGGACGACAGCGTTTATTTCGGCGAGAGCGTTACTTCGCGGCGTGACTGCCGCCTTTACCGCCGCCGACGATCACGCCCGCGGCCTTCTCGATCGGCTTGATCGCCGCGGTGAAGTCCGACTCCGGTCCCTCGTCGCGGATGATGACTTCCCAGAGCCGGCCGACCGCTTCGGCGACTTCCATCGACAGCCCCAGCGCGCGCATCTCCTCGACGGCGAGCCGCACGTCCTTCACCATCAGACCGGTGGCGAAGCCGAAGTCGAAGCTGCGTGGCAACACCGAACGCGGAAACTTGTCGCGGCTCGCGGTGTTCAGCCCGGAGCCGGCATTGATGACGTCGATCATCACGGCCGGATCGAGCCCGGACTTCACGCCCATCACAACAGCCTCCGAGGTCGCCACCATTGCGGTCGCCGACAGGAAGTTGTTGGCGAGCTTCATGGTCTGGCCGGAGCCCGGCTTGGTGCCGATGAAGAACACCTTGCCGATGACGTCGAGCGCGCCCTTCACCAGTTCGAAATCGGCGCGCGGGCCCGACACCATCACCGCGAGCGTGCCCTTCTCGGCGCCGGCGACGCCGCCGGAGACCGGGCTGTCGATCTGCACGATGTTCTTCTTGCCCAACAGCTCGTGGATCTTCACCGCCATCCGCGAGCCGACGGTGGAGAGGTCGACGAAGCGTTTGACGCGCGTGCCCTCGATCACGCCGCCGGCGCCGGTCGCCACCTCGAGCGAGGCCTGCAGCGAGGGCAGGCTCGCCATCACGGTCTCGACGCGGTCGGCGATGTCCTTGGGCGAGGTTGCGGCCACAGCGCCGAGTGCGACCAGCCTGTCGAGCGCGTCCTTGCTGGTGTCGAACACGGTGAGCTTGTGGCCGGCCTCGATCAGCCGGCGCGCCATCGGGAAGCCCATCTTCCCGAGGCCGATGAATCCGATTTCCATGAGTCGTTTCCTCTATGTCGTTATGTGCGATATGCGCGCCTCCCACATTCGCTGTCGTCCCGGCGAAGGCCGGGACCCATTACCACCGCGGTTGATTGCTGTGCTCCGCTGGAGCCACAGCGTGTTCCCACCACGAAGGCCTGTGGTTATGGGTCCTGGCTTTCGCCAGGACGACATTGCGGGTGAGGCAGCAGCTCGCTCACGCCTTGTTGTCGAGTTCGGCGAACACCTCGCGCGCGATGCGGAAGCTGTCGACGCCGGCGGGGATGCCGGCATAGATCGAGACCTGCATGAAGATCTCGCGGATTTCGTCGCGGGATACGCCGTTGGTCAGCGCGCCCTTGATGTGGGCCTTCAATTCGTGCGGCCGGTTCAGGATCGAGATCATGGCGAGGTTGAGCATGCTGCGGGTCTTGCGCGGCAGTTCCTCGCGGCCCCAGACCGCGCCCCAACAATATTCGGTGACGAGTTCCTGGAATGGCTTGTTGAAGCTGTCCGAATTCTTCAGCGCATTGTTGACATAGGCTTCGCCCAGCACCGCCTTGCGGATTTCGAGCCCCTTGTCGTGCGTTTTTTGGTCCATATCGCGTTCCTCATGCGTTAATGCGATGGTTCGGCCGGGACGTTACGGGGTCGAACCGCCGCAGTCACGCCTTCGTGTTATGCGTATTTCCCGGTGTGGGTTACTGCCTGGAACGGGTGCCTCAAAGCCGCCGCCGTGCTAGGCTGACCTGCCGGCTACCCGGAGATTTTATTGAGCGGAGCCAACATCGACCCCTCTGACCCGTCACGCGCCGTCCGCGACAGCGATGCGATCGCGCGGCTGAAACTGACAGAGGCTCTGCAGCGGGCAAGGTTCGCGATTGGGTGGGAACGGGCCTGGCCGCATCTGGCCCGGTTCCTGACGGTCGCAGGATTGTTCCTGGTCGCGTCCTGGGCCGGGCTGTGGCTGGTGCTGCCGTTTGTCGCACGCGTGGCCGGTGCCGGCCTGTTCGCGATTGCCGCGCTCGCGGCACTGTCGCCGCTGGTGCGCTTCCGCTGGCCGAGCCGCGAGGAGGGCCTGAGCCGGCTTGACCGCGGCGCCGGCATTCGCCATCGCCCGGCGACCACGCTCTCCGACACGCTCACCAACAAGGACCCGTTTGCGCTGGCGCTGTGGCAGGCGCAGCGCGAGCGCACGCTGGCCTCGATCAAGCGCATCCGCGCCGGGCTGCCGCGGCCGCGCGTGTCGCTGCACGACCCCTGGGCGCTGCGCGCGCTGGTCATCGTGATGCTGGTCGCGAGCTATGTCGCCGCCGGCGACGAGCGCGGCCTGCGGGTCGCCTCCGCATTCGACTGGAACGGCATCATGGCGCCGGCCAATGTCCGGGTCGATGCCTGGGTGACGCCGCCCAACTACACCGGCAAGCCGCCGATCATTCTGTCGAACGCCAACAAGGACGCCAACGCGGCGGACACCACCCCGCTCGCGGTTCCGGCCGGCAGCACGCTCCTGGTGCGCTCCAGCGGCGGCAGCATCGACGTCGTCGTCGGTGGCGGTGTTACCGAGGTCGCGCCGGACGGGCAGGCGCCCAAGGGCACCAACGAGCGGCATTTCAAGATCACCGGCGACGGCACCGCGCATGTCCGCGCGCCGGCCGGCCAGCCGCAATGGAAGTTCACTGCGACGCCGGACCGCCCGCCGTCGATTGCGCTCGCCAAGGATCCGGAGCGGCAGGCGCGCGGCGCGCTGCAGATGTCCTACCGGCTCGAGGACGATTACGGCGTCAGCGAAGCGCGCGCGCAATTCGCAGTGCGGCCGACCGATGCGCCGAAGGAGGCCGACGGCAAGAAGGATGCCGACGGCAAGGCGGCGCAGCCGCGACCGCTGTTCGAGCCGCCGCAATTCGCGCTGGTGCTGCCGAATGCGCGCACCCGCAACGGCGTCGGCCAGACCGTGAAGGACCTCAGTGAGGATCCCTATGCCGGCGCCGACGTGACCTTGACGCTGACGGCCAAGGACGAGGCCGGCAATGAGGGCAAGAGCGAGCCGTTCAACATGCGGCTGCCGGAGCGCCTGTTCACCAAGCCGCTGGCGCGCGCGCTGATCGAGCAGCGCCGTATCCTGGCGCTCGACGCCAATCAGAACGGCCAGGTGTTCGCCGCGCTCGAGGCGCTGATGATCGCGCCCGAAATGTTCATGCCGGAGACCGGCTATTACCTTGGCCTGCACACCGTGAGCCGGCAGCTCGAGGCGGCGCGCACCGACGACCAATTGCGCGAGGTGGTCGCCAGCCTGTGGTCGCTCGCCGTCACCATCGAGGACGGCAACATCTCGGACGTCGACAAGGCGCTGCGTGCGGCGCAGGACGCGCTCAAGCAGGCGCTCGAGCGCGGCGCGACCGACGAGGAGATCAAGAAGCTCACCGACAATCTGCGCGCCGCGCTGGACAATTTCCTCCGCCAGATGGTCGAGCAGTTCCGCAACAATCCGCAGCAGCTCGCCCGGCCGCTCGATCCCAATGCCAAGGTGCTGAGCCAGCAGGATCTCAAGAACATGCTCGATCGCATGGAGCGGCTGTCACGCTCCGGCGACAAGGATGCGGCGCGGCAGCTGCTCGAGCAGATGCAACAGATGCTGGAAAACCTGCAAATGGCGCAGCCCAATCAGGGCGACGACGACATGCAGCAGTCGCTCAACGAGCTCGGCGACATGATCCGCAAGCAGCAGCAATTGCGCGACAAGACCTTCAAGCAGGGCCAGGATTCCCGCCGCGACCGCATGCGCGGCAAGCAGGGCGAGCAGTCGATGGGCGACCTGCAGCAGGACCAGCAGGCGCTGCGCGATCGCCTGAAGAAGCTGCAGGAAGAGCTCGCCAAGCGCGGCATGGGACCGGACCAGCGCGGCCAGAAGGGCCAGAAAGGCCAGGGTCAGAAGGGCGACCAGGCGCAGCCGGGCGATCAAGGCGGCGACCAGGGCGATGACGGCGATGACGGGCTCGACCAGGCCGATTCCGCGATGGGCGATGCCTCCGGGCGGCTCGGCGAGGGCAATGCCGACGGCGCGGTGGATTCGCAGGGCCGTGCGCTGGATGCGCTGCGCAAGGGCGCCCAGAGCCTCGCCGACGCGATGCAGCAGGGCGATGGCGACCAGCCGGGCGACAGCCCCGGCAACCGCGCCGGCCGCCAGCAGAGCGGCGGCAACCAGACCGATCCGCTCGGCCGCCCGTTGCATGGCCGGGAATTCGGCGACGACTACACGGTGAAGATCCCCGGCGAGATCGACGTGCAGCGCGTCCGCCGCATCCTCGAAGAGCTGCGCCGCCGCCTCGCCGATCCGTCGCGGCCGCAGATCGAGCTCGACTACATCGAGCGGCTGCTGAAGGATTATTGAGCGCCTCGTCCTTCGACTGTCGTCATCCGTGAAAGCTCGTGCCTACTCACGAGACATCGGCGCTTGAATCGAACGGCCACGGCGACCTGTATGCCGCGCTTCCACTGGAATGACGCGGAATATGCACGACGGTCGTAAGCCTGCAGACGTCAGCTTCTGCGGGCTACGCGCCCCGCGTTCCAATCGGGTGCGATCGGGACCGGGTGTCGTCCGCCCGTTTCGCACAATTTTCCTAAAATTGTCGGGTTCCCGTTGGTGCGCATTTAAGTCGCTTGCGTCACCTTACTTCGGAAAATTGGCAAGCGTCTCAGGAGAGCACATGAGGCACAGCCGTTTATTCATTGCATCGTCATACCGGCCATTGGGTATTACTCGCCGGCACCAACATCAGACCAGCTTGGTTCGACAATTCGTTCGAGACCAGTCGGGCAGCTATGTGATCATTTCAGCGCTGCTCATGCCGGTCCTGGTCGGCACGGCAGGGCTCGGTACCGAAGTGGGATGGTGGTACTACAAACATAAGAACATGCAGAGTGCCGCCGACTCCGGCGCGGTGAGCGCCGCAACGGCGGCAAGTGCAGGCGCCGACCTTTTGTCCGAAGCCAATGCGGTCACGGCAAACTACGGTTACGCGAACGGGGCGAACAACGTCACGGTCACGGTGAATCAACCGCCGAAGACCGGCAGTCAGACGTCGAACCTGCAGGCGGTCGAAGTCATCGTGAGCCAACCGCAACAGCGGTTGCTGTCAGCCTTGTTCGGCTCGGCCCCGGTGCCGGTCACCGCGCGCGCGGTCGCGCTGCCGAATTCCGGGACGGGCTGCGTGCTTGCGCTCAACGCCAGCGCCAGTCCCGCGGTCAACGTGAGCGGCGGCAACCAGCTCAACCTGATCAAGTGCAACCTTTACAGCAACTCGGGTGCAAGCCCATCGCTCAACGTGGCCGGCAGCGCGACGGTCGCCGCCAATCAGGTCGGCGTCGTCGGCGACGTCTCCGGCACCAGCAACATCACCGCCACCAACGGCGTCAAGACGCATGTGAAGCCAATGGCTGACCCGTATGCGAACGTCTCTCCGCCGTCGAAGCCGAGCTGCACGAACGCCAAGATTACGGTCAATTCCAACGGAAAGACGAACTCCCTCAGCCCCGGCTGCTACTCGGGCAGCATTACGGTGAACGCCGGCGCAACGCTGAACCTCGATCCGGGCATCTATTACCTGGACGGCTCGAACTTGAGCGTCGCGGGCAACGCCACCATCACGGGCACCGGCGTGACCCTGGTCTTTACGGGCTCGGGAAGCAAGTGGGGCACGGCTTCGATCGGCAGCAACGCGATCGTCGATCTGACGGCGCCGACCTCCGGCTCCACGAAGGGCATCGTCATGTATGGCGACCGCAACATGCCGGCCGGGACTACCTTTAATCTCACGGGTGGTGCGACCCAGAACTTCGGCGGCGCCATCTACCTGCCGAAGGCCGACCTCAGCTTCGGCGGTGGTAACGGCACAAGCACATCATGCACCAAGATCATCGCGGACACGCTGACGTTCAGCGGCACGTCGAACCTTCAGGTCAATTGTTCGGCGCTCGGCACCGCGACGATAGGCACGCAAACCGCGCAACTCATCGAGTGAGGTTGGCCCCGATGCAAATCCAGAGATCCTCATCCAACAGCCGTGATCGATTGGCTTTCTCTCTGACGCGGCTGGTGCGCACCGCCGTTCACGACAGGGGCGGCGTCGCGGCCATCGAATTCGGCATCATGATCCCGTTGTTGTCCCTGATGGTCGTCTCGGTAACCGACATCGGACTCGCGCTCTATCGCAAGATGCAGGTCGAGAATGCCGCGCAGGCGGGAGCGCAATACGCCATCGTGCGCGGCTTTGACGAGACTGGCGTCACCAGCGCCGTAACAGCCGCCACGAATTCCACAGCCATCAATGCCTCGCCCAAGCCGTACCAGTTTTGCGGGTGCCCGACCAGTTCGGGGGTCAGCACCGTCAGTTGCGGTGCGGTCTGCCCCAGCGGCGCGCAGGCCGGAACATATGCCATGGTTTCGGCGCAAGGGACCTACTACACGCTGATCAATTATCAGATTGTGGCGGCCACCTACACCTATAGCGCCCAGTCCACTGCGAGGCTGCAGTGAAACTCACACCGCTATGGCGGGACAATCGAGGGGCCTCCGCGCTGGAATTCGCTCTGACCGCTCCCGTGTTCTTCCTGTTCATATTTGGCATCATCGAATTCGGACTGCTGTTCTGGACCCAGCTCGGGCTGCAGCACGGCACGGAAATGGCGGCGCGTTGCGCGACCGTCAACAGCACGCTCTGTCCAAGCGGCAGCGCCATCACGAATTACGCCGCGCAACAGGCGTTCGGCCTCACGCTCCCGGCGCAGACATTCACCTATTCCACGTCAGCCTGCGGCAACGTGGTCAGCGCGAGTTATGCATTTCAATTTGCACAATTTCTCAATCTGTCCCCGGTGACGCTGACCGCCCGGGCATGCTTTCCGAGTTGAGCTCGTAACCCTAGTGTCCCGAATCCGAAGTTCGCATCATTTGCCGCACCTTCGGAGCGAACTTCGGATTCGACAAGGACACTAGCAAACTTTTGATTCTAGTGTGCTTTATGAATGCGAAGTTCGTGAAAGTGGCTGCCGCGAAATCGCACGAACTTCGCATTCAGCACACTAGCGGGCCTTCCGCGCCGCCAGCGCGTCCGCGACCGCGGTGCGGATATCGGCCACCGAGAACGGTTTCGTCACCACGTCATGCACGATCGCCTCGAGGCCGGAGGCGCGTTCGCGCTGATGGGCGAAGCCGGTCATCAGCAGGATCTTCAGCGCAGGGAAGTCGCGCGCCGCGGTCAGCGCCAGCGCGATGCCGTCCATCACGGGCATCTGGATGTCGGTGAGCAGAAGGTCGAACGCGCCTTCGTCGCGCGTCAGCACCTCCAGCGCCTCGGCGCCGTCCTGCGCGGTCACGGTTTCGTGGCCGTCCATGGCGATGGCGCGCGCCACCAGCGAGCGCATCGAGTCTTCGTCGTCGGCGATCAGAACACGCGTCATGGTGATTGGTCGGTTCCCGATAGAGTTGGCCGGCGGCTCACGCGCGGCCGCCGGTGAGATCACGCTTGTTGAAGAAGCGTACGTCGATATTGCGGCCTTCGGGCGGCGGCGAGGCGAGGCGCGACTTGAAGAAGGCCCGCTCGCCGGGATTGAGCACCGGCTGCTCCAGCACGGCGTTCCAGGCATAGATTTCGGCGCCCTGGGCGTCGCGGACCGAGAAGCGCAGCCGCGGCAATTCGACCGGCTTCCTGGTCTGGCCGACGATCATGCCCTCGATCACCAGCACCGGCTTGCCGTCCACGGTCTCGTTGGTGATCTTGAGATCCTTGAAGGCGAGCCCGCGCAAATTCACGTCGAGCCCGGCCATCTTGTAGAACAGCGCGGTCTGCGGCAGCAGCCGCACCACGTCGTTGCGCCAGACGAACAGCGCGATGATCAGCGCGGCCATGGCGCCGCAGGTGGTCGGCAGGGCACCGATCACCGGCATGAACGGAATTCGGGGCAGGGCGGGCAGGCGGAACAGGCGGGGAAACCGGTGCAGGCGGAAGCGGCCCCTGGTTCCCGCGTCCCCGGCGTCGGCATGGGCCGCGGCATCCGCCTCGGCCAGCGCCGGCCATTCCGTGGCGGCGTCGCTGCCCTCGGCGGGCAAATCGGCCGAAATCGAGGGGCTCTCGACCATCGGGGTCGCGTCAGCCTCCTCCCGGCCCATGGCCTCCCATTCGGCGGCGAGGTCGGATCCGGCGGACTGATAGGCCAGAGTGGGCGCGGTCGCCCCGATGGCGTCCTCCGGCCGGGCCAGCCAGACCTCCCGGCAGCGGGAACAACGGACGGTGCGTCCGGCCTCGCCAAGGGTGGCCGGATTGATGGCGTAGGATGTTGTACAATGCGGGCAGACAATATGCATGGAGGCCGAATCTCCACCGTGTGGATGCCCGGATGCTACTTAGCGACCGTTAACGAATCGGAAACCATAACCGAAGCACAAGCTTTCTGTGCGGTTCGCGGGCGCTCGGCCGGGGTTCGGGCCGTCTTCGCCGTCGGTGTGGGGTATTGGGCCATCGGCCCTCTCGAACGGAGCTAGCGCATTGGTTCGGTTCGAAAATGTCGGTCTGCGCTACGGGCTCGGCCCGGAGATTTTGCGCGACCTCTCGTTCATGATCCCGGCGCACTCGTTCCAGTTCCTCACCGGGCCGTCGGGCGCGGGCAAGACCTCGCTGCTGCGGCTGTTGTTCCTGTCGTTGCGGCCGACCCGCGGGCTGGTCAATCTGTTCGGCAAGGACGTCTCGCTGCTGAGCAAGGACCAGGTCGCCGACCTGCGCAAGCGGATCGGCATCGTGCTGCAGGATTTTCGCCTGCTCGATCACATGACCACCTATGAGAACGTCGCGCTGCCGTTCCGCGTGATGGGCCGCGAGGAATCGAGCTATCGCCGAGAGGTGATCGATCTCTTGAAATGGGTCGGCCTCGGCGAGCGCATGGATGCGCTGCCGCCGATCCTGTCGGGCGGCGAGAAGCAGCGCGCCGCGATCGCGCGCGCGGTGATCTCGCGGCCGCAACTGCTGTTGGCGGACGAGCCGACCGGCAGCGTCGATCCGACGCTCGGGCGCCGCCTGCTGCGGCTGTTCATCGAGCTCAACAAATCCGGCACCGCGGTCATCATCGCGACCCACGACATCACGCTGATGGATCAATACGAGGCGCGGCGGCTGGTGCTGCATCAGGGACGGCTGCACATCTATGAATAGAGGCGGCGACGAGAAAGTGTCGTTGGTCGATCTCGGGCGCGAACGCCCGCAGGTCCCGGCCACCGCGCGCAACATGTCGCCGATCGTGCCGCGCGCCTCGATCTCGGGCCGTGCGCTGGTCGCGGTCGTCGCGATCATGACCTTCCTCGCCTCGCTGACAACGGGCACCGTGCTTTTGGTCAGCGCGTCAGCCGCCGAATGGCAGTCGGAAGTATCGAGCGAGATCACCATCCAGGTGCGCCCCTCGCCGGGCCGCGATCTCGATCGCGACGCGCAGGCCGCGGTGGAGGCGATGCGGGCGCAGCCCGGCATTCTCGAGGTCCGTCCGTTCAGCAGGGAGGAATCCGCCAAGCTGCTGGAGCCGTGGCTCGGCAGCGGGCTCTCGATCGACGAACTGCCGGTGCCGCGCGTCATCGTGGCGCGGGTGCAGCCCGGCACCACGCTCGATCTCGCCGGCTTACGCGCGCGGGTGACGCAGGCGGCGCCGACCGCAAGCGTCGACGATCACCGCGCCTGGATCGAGCGCATGCGCTCGATGACCGGCGCCACGACGTTCGCCGGCGTCGGCATCCTCATCCTCGTGATCATCGCAACCATCATCTCGGTGTCGTTCGCGACCCGCGGCGCGATGGCCGCCAACCGCCCGATCGTCGAGGTGCTGCATTTCGTCGGCGCCGGCGACAGCTTCATCGCCAACCGCTTCCTGCGGCATTTCCTTCGGCTCGGCCTCCAAGGCGGGCTGATCGGCGGCGGTGCGGCGATGCTGGCGTTTGGCTTCTCCGAGTCGATCGCCAACTGGTTCTCCGGCACGCCGGTGGGCGACCAGTTCGCGGCCCTGCTCGGCACGTTCTCGCTGCGTCCGTCCGGCTATCTGGTGCTGGCGATGCAGGCGGTGCTGATCGCGGCGATCACCGCGTGGGCATCGCGGCGCACCCTGTTTGCCACGCTCGACGACATCGACTGACGGCGCCGCGAAAACTCGAAATCATGGCGCCGCCTCGTGATCGCATTTCGTCGCCCAAGTGTGATTTCGCGCGCATGCACGCGGCCCTGGTCCCGGGGAAAACCGGTTTTCACTTTTCCGGATCATGCTTTAAAATCCCCCGGGGGGAAGGATAACCGCATCACATGAGTTTGCAGTCCGACGATACGTCGCCGAATGGCTTTGCCGCGCGCCCGCGCGGCTGGCTGCGTGCTGTTATCGTCGCGCCGCTGGCGCTTGCCTTCGTCGCCGCGGCGGTCGGCTTTGTCGGCTTCCTCTCGCAATTGCGCGGCGTCGAGACCGACCCGCCGCAAAATGCCGACGGCATCGTGGTGCTGACCGGCGGCTCGTCGCGGGTGTCCGACGCCATGGAACTGTTGGCCGCCGGCTACGGCAAGCGTTTGCTGATCTCGGGCGTACATCCGACCAACGACGCCAGCGACATTTCTCGCTCGGTGCCGGACAGCAAGGGGCTGATGAGCTGCTGCGTCGATCTCGACCGTTCGGCGCTCAACACCCGCAGCAACGCGGCGGAGACGCGGCGCTGGGCGCGCGAGCGCGGCTTCAAGTCGCTGATCGTGGTGACCTCGAACTACCACATGCCGCGGGCGATCGTGGAACTGTCACATGCGATGCCCGACGTCACGCTGATCCCGTTCGCGGTGGTCGGCGACAAATGGCGCGACGAGCCCTGGTGGACGAGTGGCGCGACGTTCCGTCTCTTGCTATCGGAATACGCCAAATATGTCGCCGCGGAGATGCGGGTGCGGCTGGCCGATCTCGGCCTCGACCTGACCTCCGATCTCGCCGAGCCGGCTGCCGCGCCACGCCGCCCGGCGACGGCGCAGGCGAATTAGGACCAAGGGTGAAATGATTTTCCTGCGCTCGCTGATCTTCAACGTGCTGTTCTATCTCGTGCTGGTGGTGCTCTGCATCATCGCGCTGCCGGCGCTGCTGTTGCCGCGGGGGGCGTTGATGGCGCTCGAAGTCGCGTGGGCCAACATCAGCCTGTTCCTGATGCGCGTGATCTGCAACATCAGGATCGAGTTTCGCGGCATCGAGAAGATTCCGAGCGGGCCGCTGGTGGTCGCCTCGAAGCACCAGTCGTTCTGGGAGACGTTTGCGCTGGTGCGCTTCTTCGAGCATCCGCTGTTCATCCTGAAGCGCGAGCTGATGATGATCCCGGTGTTCGGCTGGTACCTCAAGAAGGTCGGCATGATCTCGGTCGAGCGCGGCGGCGGCCCGCGCTCGCTGATCAAGACGCTGAAGCGCGCCGCGGCCGAGGTGAAGCTCGGCCGCCAACTTGTGATCTTTCCCGAGGGCACCCGCACCGCGCCCGGTGCGGCGCCGAACTACAAGGCCGGCGTCGCGCAGATCTATGCCGAGAGCGGCGTGCCGTGCCTGCCGATCGCGCTCAATTCCGGGCTGTTCTGGCCGCGCCGCACCTTCATGCGCTATCCGGGGACGCTGGTGGTCGAATTCCTCGATCCGCTGCCTCCGGGATTGCCGCGCGACGAGTTCATGGCTCGCCTGCGCGACCAGATCGAAACCGCCACCACCCGCATCGTCGAGGCCGGCCGCGCCGAGCAGGCGAAACTGTTCGGCGGTGTGCCGAACGCGGCGAAAGGGTAGGGCGCAGCACAAGCTTTGGTGCGGTTGCTGCCGGGAATTTCGTGCCCGCGGTTTCGTCGGTCCCTTCAGAAATCGTCATGCCCGGGCTTGTCCCGCGCATCCACGTTTTTGGTTCGGCCTGAAGCAAGACGGTGGATGGCCGGGCACAGGCAAGCCGAAGCGATGCCGTCCTTCGGGCGGCTGCCCGGCTCATGACGATGCGGAGAGTTACCGTATCGCGAAAGGCGTCGCCATCACTGACCGGCCGCCGCGTCGGTGTTGAAGGTCTCGCCTTGCGGCACCCAACTCTTGCCGTCGAATGTCGCTATCTGCATCTGCGTGAACGGCGCATAGCGGTCCGGCCGCGTCGAGATGGCGATGCCGGGCAGCAGCAGCGGCGCAACCACCTTGTTGAGGTTGGTTGCCTGCTTCAGCAAATTCTCGCGCGTCAGATCATCGCCGCACATCTCGATGACCTTCACCGTCATATAGGCCGAGATGTAGCCGGTGACGTTGCTGCCGTCGGCGATGTCGCCTTGCGGGTACCACTTCGCCAGGAACTCCTTGAACTCCTTCACGTCGGCGGTGTTCTCCCAGGTGGGATCGGTCGGCGTTTTGAACGCGAGCGCGGTCAACAATCCCTTCGAAGCTTCGATGCCGGCCGGCTCCATGACGCCCTTGATCGATGAGGAGACGCTGACCACGTAATTCAGCGGTTTCCATCCGAGCTCGTAGACCTTGCGGATCGCCTGCGCGCCGAACTTGGGCGTTGCCATCGTGAACAGCGTATCGGCGCCCGAGGCTTTCAGGGAGACGATTTGCGAATCGACCGTGGGATCGGAGACCTCGTAGGTCACCTCCTTGACAATCATCGTCTTCGCCTTGTCGCCGAGGCCATCCTTCAGCCCCTTGACGTAATCCTTTCCGGCATCATCGTTCTGCGAGAACACGCCGAGCTTCGCGTCGGGTTTGTTCTTCAACAGATATTTGGCGAAGATCATGCCCTCCATCTGGTAGGGCGGATAAAGCTGGGTGGTCCACGGGAAGTTCTTCGGGTCGTCCCATTTTGCCGCGCCCGTCGAAATGAAGATCTGCGGGACCTTCTTCTGGTTCAGATATTTTTGGATCGCTGAATTGGTCGGCGTGCCGATGGTGCCGATGATCGCCAGCACCTCGTCCTGTTCGACGAGGCGTCGCGTCTGCTCCACGGTCTTCGGCGGCGAATAGGCGTCGTCGAGTGAAATCAGCTTGATCTTTCGGCCATTCACGCCGCCCTTCGCGTTGATCATCGCGTAGTAGGCCTCTTCGAGACGCCCCTGGGTGCCGTAGGCGGACGCCGGGCCGCTATAGGGCATGGTCTGGCCGATCTTCACTTCAGTGTCGGTGACGCCGGGGCCGTATTTCTTGTCGGCGAGGGCAGGTTGGGCGGCGGCGAGCATGAGCGCGCAGAACACTGCGCGCGCGTAACGAAACGTCATGGCGAATCTCCCCAAGTATCGGCCACGCTCTTCGGCGCGTGCCGTGGGGCTGATGATCGCTGCTTCACCCTGCACGTCAAGTGCGACAGCTCGGCGCGCGCGGGTGCCGTCGTACCTCTGTCCGTCCGGGAGCGGTGAAGCAAGCGATGTCAGTGCGGAAAACTCACCGCATCACGAACGGGTTCGCCGGCACGTCCGTCGCGGTCGAGATCCAGACGCTCTTGGTCTCCTGATATTCGCGGACCGCGTCGATGCCGCTTTCGCGGCCGACGCCCGAGTGCTTCATGCCGCCGAACGGCATCATGTAGCTGATGGCCCGGTAGGTGTTGACCCACACGGTGCCGGCGCGCAGTTGCTTCGGCACGCGGATGGCGCGTGCGAGATCCTTGGTCCAGATACCGGCGGCAAGGCCGTAGATCGTGTCGTTGGCGATCCGGATGGCATCCTCCTCGGTGTCGAAGGAGATGATCGACAGCACCGGCCCGAACACCTCCTCGCGCGCGATCCGCATGGTGTTGTCGACGTCGGTGAAGATGGTCGGTTCGACGAACTGGCCGCCCTTGATGCCGTCGCCAGTGGCCGGCTTGCCGCCGAGCAGGCAGCGCGCGCCCTCGGCTTTCGCGATGTCGATATAGTCGAGCACCTTCTTGTACTGCGCCGGCGTCGTGATCGGGCCGACATTGGTGTCGGACTGCATGGGATCGCCAATCTTGGCGGACTTTGCCAGCTCCAGCACCCGCGCGACGAACTTCTCCTTGATCGAGCTCTGCACCAGGAGGCGCGATCCGGCGATGCAGGTCTGCCCTGTGGCGGCGAAGATGCCGGAGATCGCGCCGGCCGCGGCGGCGGTGAGGTCGGCGTCCTCGAACACGATGTTGGGCGACTTGCCGCCGAGCTCGAGCGAGACGCGCTTCAGGCTCTTGGCCGCGGTCTCGTAGACCTTTGCGCCGGTCGTGTCCGATCCGGTGAAGGTGATCTTGGCGACGCCGGGATGGGCGATCAGCGCGGAGCCCGCCTCGGGACCGAAGCCGGTCACCACGTTGAAGATGCCGTCGGGAATTCCGGCCTCCTTGGTCAGCGCGGCGAATTCCAGCGTGCTGGCCGAGGTGAATTCCGACGGCTTGACGACCACGGCGCAACCGGCGGCGAGCGCGGCGGCGCATTTCCAGGCGACGAACAGCAGCGGCGAATTCCAGGCGGTCAGCGCCGCGACCACGCCGACCGGTTCATGGGTCGTGTAGGCGAAGGTCTCCGCCTTGTCGATCGGCACCAGGCCTCCCTCGAGCTTGTCGACGAGCCCGCCGAAATACCACCACCACTCCGGATGGTAGCGCAGCTGGCCGAGCATCTCGGCCATCAGCTTGCCGTTGTCGCGCACCTCGATCTCGGCGAGGCGCTCGGCATTGGCCGCGACGAGGTCGCCGAGCTTGCGCATCGCCTTGCCGCGTGCGGAGGCCGTCATCTTCGCCCAGGGGCCGCGCCACATCGCCTCATTGGCTGATTTCACCGCCTTGTCCGCGTCGGCGGCGGTGCCGCGCGGAATCTTCGCCCAGGCCTCGCCGCGATAGGGATCGATGCTGTCGAACCATTCGCCATTGGCGGGGTCGACGTACTGGCCGTTGATGTAGAGCTGATAGGTTTTCATGACATCCTCCCGCAAGGCGATGGTTCTGGTTGGCGGAACGCTATCACGCATTGCGCGACGCCGTCATAACGCAGTCGCGTGAGCCGGGTTGCAGCCGGGGCGGGCCGCTATCGGCCGTGCGGCGCGGCAAGCTCGGCTGCGATGATCGCGCCGAGCGCCATGTCGCTCTGCTGTCCGAAGCCATGATGCACGATGGTGCCGTCGCGGCCGATCAGGATGCTGGTCGGCGTTCCCTGCATCCCGTAGCGCTGCATGGTGACCGGGATCGGCGTGCCTTCGCCGGCCTCGTCGACGCCGATCGGGAAGGTCAGCCGGTACTCGTGGATGAAGGCTTCCAGCGACACCTCCGTCATCGCCGCGTGGTGCTCGAATACGGTGTGCAGCCCGATCACCTGCAGGTCCGAATGCTTGAACAGCTCGAACGCGCGCTGGGTCTGCGGCGTGCCGTGCGCGACGCAGCCGGGGCACAGCATCTGGAACGCGTGCAGCAGGACCGGCCGGCCGCGCAGCCCAGCCAGGGTCAGCGGCTCGCTGGTGTTGAACCAGCGCGACGCGGCGATATCAGGTGCGAGAGTCACAGATCGGTTCCTTGCGTCCGCTCACGGCGCAAGGTTGGCAACATCGATACGGGTCTGTCAACGACCGGCGGCGCTTGATGCTGCCGCCCGGCGTGCGCGGCGCGCGGCGTGGCGGCGCTGGGTCCAGAGCCTGGCACGGTCGAGATAGAGATAGACCACCGGCGTCGTGTAGAGCGTCAGGATCTGGCTCAGGATCAGTCCGCCGAAGATCGCGATGCCGAGCGGCTGGCGCAACTCGCTGCCTTCGCCGAGGCCGATCATCAGCGGCACTGCGCCGAACAGGGCGGCCAGCGTCGTCATCATGATCGGCCGGAAGCGCATCAGGCAGGCCTCGTAGATCGCATCGCGCGACGACAGCCCGCGCTGGCGCTCGGCATCGAGCGCGAAGTCGATCATCATGATGGCGTTCTTCTTCACGATGCCGACCAAGAGGATCACCCCGATCATGCCGATGATGTCGAAATCGGTGTGCGACAGCATCAAGGCCGCCACCGCGCCGACGCCGGCCGAGGGCAGCGTCGAGAGGATGGTCAGCGGGTGGATGTAGCTCTCGTAGAGCATGCCGAGCGAGATGTAGATCGTCGCCAGCGCAGCGAGGATCAGGAACAGCTCGTTCGCCAGCGCCTGCTGGAAGATTTTCGCGGAGCCCGCAAACCCGCCGGAAATGCCCGCGGGCATGCCGAGCGCGTGCATCGCGTTCTCGATCGTGGTGGTGGCCGTGCTCAGCGAGACGCCTGGCGGCAAATTGAACGAGATGGTGCTCGAGACCAGGAGATCCTGGTGGTTGACGGAAAGCGGCGTCTCGCCGTGCTCGAAGCGCGCAACGCTCGACAGCGGGATCATGGTCTCCGCGCTGGTGGAGACTGCGGTACCGGTCGAGGCGACGCCCTTGCCGGTGGCACCGATCGAATTGGTGGCCTGGTTGCGCACCACATTGGCGGCGACCGCGCTGACCGAGCTTTTTTGCGAGGACGAGGCCACCGTGCCAGCCACCGCATTGGTGCTCTGCGTGCCGCTCGCCGAGCCGCCCGAGGTCGAGATATAGACCTCCTTCAGGGTCTGCGGGTCCTGCGAGAAGCGCGGCGCGACCTCCATGATCACATGATACTGGTTGCGCGCGACGAAGATGGTCGACACCTGGCGCTGCCCGAACGCGTCATAGAGCGTGTTGTCGAGCTGGCTGACCGTGATCCCGAGCCGGGAGGCGGCGTCGCGATCGATGATCAGATTGGCTTGCAGCGCCTTGTTCTGCTGGTCGCTGTTGACGTCGGCGAGCGTCGGCTCCTTCTGCAATGCCGCGACGAGCTTCGGGGTCCACTCGTTCAGCTCCTCGAAGGTCGAGCCCTTCAGCGTGTACTGATACGCCGCGTTGCCCGAGCGTCCGCCGGCGCCGAGGTCGCCGATCGATTGCAGGAACAGCGTGGCGCCCGCGACGTTTGCCAACGGCTCGCGCAGCCGCTCGATCACCTTGTCGGCGCGCAGCCGGCGCTCGTCCATCGGCTTCAGCGAGGCGAACACGGTGCCGGTGTTGGTGCCGCCGGGACCCACGCCGCCGCCGCCCGTGAAGCCAACCGCGGTGTCGACCGCCGTATCCGACTTCACGATGTCGATGAACTGGGTCAGCTTCTGCTGCATCAGCTGGAACGAGGTGCTCTGGTCGGCCTGGATCGAGCCGACCAGCAATCCGGTGTCCTGCTGCGGCACGAAGCCCTTGGGCACCACCTTGTAGAGATGGAAGTTCAAATAGAGCGTCGAGCCGAGGATCAGCATCACCAGGAGCGGATGGCGCAGCGCGAGGCCGAGCGTTGCGCGGTAGCCGTTCAGCATCAGCTCGAAGATGCGTTCGCTGATCCGGTAGATCCGGCCGTGCGGACGGCCCTCCTCCTTGCGCAGTAGCACCGCGCACATCATGGGCGTCGTGGTCAGCGAGACCACCAGCGAGATCACGATCGCGATCGTGATGGTCATGGCGAATTCGCGGAACAGGCGGCCGACCAGCCCGCCCATCAGCAGGATCGGCACGAACACCGCGATCAGCGACACGCTCATCGACAGCACCGTGAAGCCGACCTCGCGGGTGCCGACCAGCGTGGCCTCGAGCCGCGACATCCCGGCGTCCATGTGCCGGGTGATGTTCTCTAGCACCACGATGGCGTCGTCGACCACGAAGCCGGTCGCCACCGTCAGCGCCATCAGCGAGAAGATGTCGAGCGTGTAGCCGAGTAGATACATCACGGCGAAGGTCGCGATCAGCGACACGCCGACCGCCACCACCGGCACCAGCGTGGCCCGCGCATTGCGCAGGAAGGCGAACACCACCAGGATCACCAGGGCCACCGCGATCAACAGCGTGATCTCGACGTCGTGCAGCGAGGCCCGGATCGTCTTCGAGCGGTCCATCGCGAGGGTGATGTCGACCGCGGGCGAGACCGAGGCCTTCAGCTGCGGCATCAGCCCCTTCACGGTGTCGACCATCTTGATGATGTTGGCGCCCGGCTGCCGGTACACGATCATCACGACTGCCGGCTTGCCGTTGGAAAGGCCGAGCGTGCGCACATTCTCGACGGAATCGATCACGTCGCCGACATCGGTCAGGCGCACCGCCGCGCCGTTGCGGTAGGCGACGACCAGCGGCCTGTAGTCGGCCGCCTTGCGGGCCTGGTCGTTGGCGTAGATCTGGTAGCGCTGGTTGCCGACGTCGATGCCGCCCTTCGGGCTGTGCGCATTGGCGCTCGAGAGCGCGGCGCGGACGTCCTCGAGCCCGATGCCGTATTTGTACAACGCCGGCGGGATCAGCTCGACGCGCACCGCCGGCAGCGAGCCGCCGCCGACCGAGACTTCGCCGACGCCCTCGACCTGCGACAGCTTCTGCGCCAGCACGGTCGAGGCGGCGTCATAGAGCTCGGCCGGCGTCAGCGTGTCCGAGGTCAAGGTGTAGATCAGGATCGGCGCCGAGGCCGGGTTGAACTTGCGGTAGGTCGGATTGGCGCGCAGGTTGGTCGGCAGGTCCGCCCGCGCCGCGTTGATCGCCGCCTGCACGTCGCGCGCCGCGCCGTTGATGTCGCGGTCGATGTCGAACTGCAGCGTGATGCGGGCGGAGCCCAGCGAAGACACCGAGGTCATTTCGGTGACGCTGGCGATCTGGCCGAGATGGCGCTCGAGCGGGCTTGCCACCGTGGAGGCGACGTCGGCAGGGCTCGCGCCGGGCAGGGTCGCCTGCACCATGATGGTCGGGATGTCGACGTCGGGCAGCGGCGACACCGGCAGCTTGAAGAACGCAATGATGCCCGCCACCACGAGGCCAAGCGACAGCAGCGTGGTGCCGACCGGCCGTCGGACAAAGGGGGCGGAGAGGTTCATCGAATTTGCGAGCGCTGTTTGCGGATCAGCTTCTATCCGTCCGCGCCGGGATGCAAAAGCCTAAATGTCACAGGGCGGCGCCATACCGCCGCCGCGATTTGCCGGATGCACCGCGCCGCACGCCGAAAAACGCGGATCTGGCAACAACCCGTTTACAAAGGCTGATCGACGATGGCGGCGAAGCGCAGTCGCAAGCACTGCGAAGGCCAATGAAGAAGCTCAAGGCATTCCGCAAGTCGCCGGATAGTCCGCTCGGCGAGGTCGTTAAACGACTGCTGGCCAAGCGAACTAAGTAGAGCCTCGCGACGCAGCCTTACGCATCCCGGGCTTCCTGCAGCGGGTGACGCACCGCGTGGGCATCATGCAGCATCGCCGCGAGCTGGTGCAGCTGCGTGTCGCGAAAGCCCTGCTTCTCGATCGAGGCCACTGTCGAGAGCACATAGTCGCGGTTGTTGCCGGAGCGGCCGTGGCCCTGCAGCACCAGGCGCTGCTGCTCGGCGAGCGACAGCCGCCCGGCATATTGCACGTGGCCGCGATCGACCACATAGGCCAGCGCAGAGACGCGCTCGCGCGCCGCATTCTCCAGCCACACCGAGCGCATCACCTCGCGATAGACGTTGGTGGTCTGCTCGCGTCCGCGCAAATAGGCGATGGTGTCGTGGCGCAGGCGGGCGGCGACGCGGAACGCGATGCCGCGGCAGGCGCCGCCGCGGTCGAGCCCGAGCACCAGGCCCGGCTTCTCCGGCGTGCCGCGGTGGTCGAACGAATAGACGCAGAGTGCGCGATGCTCGCCGATCAGCCGCGCCGGCACCTGTTCCAGGAACTCGAAGCCCGGCTTCCACATCAGTGAGCCATAGCCGAACACCCAGAGGTCGCCGTCGGTTTCGGAATGGGGAGGATTTGCTGACATCGCGCTGATGGGCTAGCAGAACGGGCAGTCGAAGCGAAGCGGATTCCGTGTTGTTTCCAAGGCTTGCTGAAGGCTAGCTCAGGGGTTGCTCGGGGCTTGTTCAAGGCTCGCGGCCGCTTAGATTTTGACAAATTCGCCCGCCAAAGGACCTGCATGTCGGATCAGACCTCCGCCCCCCGCCGCCGCTCGCGCTTCGGCCTTTATGCCGTCCCCGTCGCGGTCCTGATCGCCGCGGTGCTGTGGAGTGCCTTCTGGTTCTTCGCCGCCTCGCAGGTCGGCGTGCAGGCCGATGCCTGGCGCGCGCAGGAGGCGAAGGCCGGCCGGGTCTATGATTGCGGGGACCGTTCGGTGGCGGGCTACCCGTTCCGATTCGAGGTCCGCTGCACCGATCCGAGCGTGATGCTGGTCTCGCAGACCGCCTCGCCGCAGATGGCGTTCGTGGCGCGGCTCGCCGAGATCCTGGTCGTGGCGCAGGTCTACGATCCCAAGCTCGTGATCGCGGAGTTCAAGGGACCGGCCACGATCGCCGAGCGCGGCGCGCAGCCGACGCTGTCGGTGAGCTGGAGCAAGGCACGCAGCAGCGTGGTCGGCCTGCCGGCGCCGCCGCAGCGCGCCTCGCTGGTGTTCGACGATCTCGCCATCGACCGCACCGGCGGCGCGGCGCCGGCGCCGCTGGCGCGGGTCAATCACATCGAGTTGCACGGCAGGCAGGTCGACGGCTCGGCGCCGGACAGTCCCGCGATCGAGACCGTGCTGCAGATTGCCGGCGGCACCTTGCAGGAGGTGCATCCGCTGCTCGCCCAGCCGTTCAACGCCGACATCCATGCGCGGCTCAACGGCCTCAAGGATTTCTCGCCGAAGCCGTGGCCGGATCGCTTCCGCGAGATCCAGGCCGCCGGCGGCAGCGTCGAGATCCAGCAGTCACGGATCGAGCAGGGCGATGTGCTGTCGGTCGCAGCCGGCACGCTGCGCCTCAACGCGCAAGGGCGCATCGAGGGCGAATTGCAGATGACGGTCGCCGGCCTCGAGCGCGTCATCCCCGCGCTCGGCATCGACAAGATGCTGGAGGAGGGCGTTCCGCAGTCAACGCTTGATCGCGTCGCGCCCGGCGTGAAGAGCCAGGACCTCAGCAATCTCTTTGGCGCGCTGGATCGCGCCATCCCCGGCCTCGGCAAGGTGATCAAGCAGAACGCCAATGCCGGCATTTCCGCCGGCATCAATTCGCTCGGCACCGAGGCTACCCTCGAAGGCAAGAAGGCGCGCAGCTTCCCGCTGCGCTTCGCCGACGGCGCGGTGTTCTTGGGGCCGCTGAAAGTCGCGCAGATCCCGCCGCTGTTCTGAGCCGCGGCGGATTGCGCTGACGCGAACTCGCCCACGCACCGTCAGGTGTGCTCAAATGGGCCGACCTCGCGGATCACCTTGCAGATCTGCAGGAAGCCGCTGGCGTAGAACTCGGCATGTCCCCGCTTCATGGTTTCGACATGGTCGGGATGATTGCGCCAGGCTTCGAGTGCTTGCTCCGAGGCAAAGCGAAACAGGGTGAGCTCCTCGCCATCCGCCGCCCTGAATGATTCACCGACAGGAATCCCGGAAGGCGGCTGACAATGTCGTACATGCGTTCGCCCAGCCGGTTGTATTCGTCAAGCGGGGCGTTCTCCCGTAACTTCAAGTCACCAACGACAATGACTTCACCGATCATGTTGCAGTCCTCCGTCGATCCAATGTCCGTGGCAGGTTGAAAACCATCGCCCGAACACAATTCGAAATCGCGGCCGGTGTTGTTACGCCTCCACCTCGGGTGTTCCTCGCGCGCGATATCGTCCGTCGCGGCAATCTATTCCCGCCGCCGCGATGAGAAAAACGTGACCGGAATAATGCGCTCCGGCGCGAATATCACTCCCCGAGTACCGCTCTCTCTCGCCTGAGGAAGTAACCTCGTGTGGAGGAGAAGCGATGCGAATTCTCGGGGGAATTCTGCTCGGTAGCATGCTGCTGTCGGCAGGTTCGGCGCTGGCGGAGGACGATGCGTCCGAGCTGCGTGCGCTGAAGGCACGGCTCAAGCAGCTCGAGCAGAAAATGGAGACGCAGGCGCGCAAGGAGGAGGCGCTGGCCGCAAGACAGAACGCAATTCAGAACACGCAGATGACGGCGAAGGCGCCGGTGCCGTTCGATCCCTGCGCATCGGGCAAGCTCTGCTACAAGGGCGTTACCTTCACCTTCGGCGGCTGGGTCGATCTCACCGGCATCTATCGCAGCCGCAACCTCGCCTCCGATTCGGGCTCGGTCTACAACTTCATCCCGTTCCCGCAGAGCAAGAACTACAACACCGGCGAGTCGCGCTTCACCGCGCGCCAGACCCGCTTCTCGGTGCTCGCCGAAGCCAACGCCACAGAGAACGTCCACGTCGCCGGCTATGGCGAGCTCGATTTCGAGGGCGCGGCGCAGACCGCGAATTCGGTCGCGACCAATTCGTTCAATCCGCGGCTGCGGCAGGCCAGCATCGAGATCGACCGCAGCGATCTCGGCTTGCATGTTCTGGCCGGCCAATCATGGTCGCTGAACACGCCAAGCAAGGCGGGCATCGATCCGCGAGGCGCCGATACGCCGGGCGTGATCGATTTCGAACTGGTGCCGGGCTTCCTCGGCGCGCGTCAACCCGGCGTCCGGGTCTGGCAGGATATCGGGCCCGAGTTCAAGCTCGCGGTCTCAGCGGAGAACCCGCAGACATCCTTTTTCGGCGGCAACAACCCGCTGGTCGGCACGCCGGCGGTTGGCCCGCAGGGCGTGCTCAATCCGAACCTGCTGGTCAATCTCACCGGTCCGGGCGGCAGCTTCTTCAACAGCCTGAACAATGTCAGCCTCAACCACGTTCCGGATTTCACCGTGAAGGGCGCGTGGGATCCGCGGCTCGGGCCCTACAAGCTGCATGTCGAGGCGTGGGCGCTCTACCGCGATTTCTATGATCGCTTCAACTTCGCCAATCATGACGTCAACACGGTGAGCTTCGGCGGCCACCTCTCGGCCGAGATCGTGCCGAAGCTGCTCGAGGTGCAGGCCTCCGCCTCCTACGGCGCGCTGGGCCGCTTCACCGCAACGCCGTTCCCGGATGCAACCGTGCGCCAGGACGGCTCGATCCAGCCGCTGCCGATCACGGCCTTCCTGGTCGGCTCGGTCTGGCACACGACGCCGTCGCTCGATCTCTACGCCTATGCCGGGCTAGAAAAGACCAAGGCGACCTTTTCCAATGTCGGCACGGTGCCGTTCGGCTACGGCAATCCGCTCTACAACAACCTCGGCTGCAACATCGAGAACTCGCCGGCCGCGACCTGTAACGGCAACACTTCGGAGGTGAGGCAGTACACCGCGGGCTTCTACGACACGATCTTCAAGGGCTCCTACGGCACCATCAAGGCCGGCGCGCAATATTCCTACACCCAGCGCTTCGCCTTCCAGGGTGTCGGCGGCGCGCCGAAGACCGACGACCACATCGTCATGACCCAGATCCGCTACTACCCGTTCTAGGGCGTGACGAGATCAGGTTGAGCTGGAGCGGCAACGGCAGTTCACCTCTCCCCGGCGGGGAGAGGTGAATCGAGTTCGCGGTGCCGTCTCAGTCTAGATTCATCACCAGTGAGGAGGGAGAGGTCAAATGAGGATCGTGACCAGACCGAAGCAGAGGGCCGTGATCGCGCGCGAATTGATGATGGTCAGCCGCGCCGCGCATGTGCTGCAGCGAACTGGCCTCGCGATGGCCGGTGCCATGGCCGGCACCTTCGTCGCCGCCCAGCTCGCCAAGGGCCATGTCGCTGTCTTCGGCACGCTGATCTTCATCGCAACGACGATCGTGATCGGCGCCGCCGGCTTCTATCTCGGCATCGATGTTCCCAAGCCGGTGATGCGCGGCACGGGGCGCATCGATGCCGTCGAGCTGATGAGCGCGGGCGGCATCTTCCTTGCCGCGCTGGCTGCGCTGGTGTCGGTCTACGGCATCGTGTTCGACGAGATTCCGCCGCGCGCCTGGGAGTTCGTGATCGGCTCGTGGTGGTTCGGCGGCGGCGTCATGCTGGCGACCGCCGGCCTCGTCGGCCGTCAGCGGCCGGCGCAGAAGGCCGCCGCGCTATCGGCGGGGCCGATCCGGGATCAACGGCTGCGGCGGTGAGCGCCGTCGCGATTCGAACGATCGCCCTCTCACTCCATCACCCTGAGGTGGCCGCCTCTTCGGCGGCCCTCGAAGGGCGGCGGCCCGGCTGCGGCCGTGCATCCTTCGAGGCTCGCGTAGCGGCGCAGTTGCGCCGCTGTGCTCGCACCTCAGGATGACGGGGCTGACACCATTGCGCGCCTTGCCTCGACCAGTGCGTCGCAGCCTTCCGCTGCCACATTTCCTCGCTGCGCCAATCTGTCCCGTAGCTGCGATCGGCCGATGCGATACCCTCACCAAAAAATCGGGAGGGACTTCAATGCCAGCGAAATTCAGCCGCCGTCACGTCATCGCTGCCGGAACCGCGGCTGCCGCGATGCCCTTCCTTTCACGCGGCGCCTCGGCGCAAGCCGCCTGGCCCTCGCGACAAATCCGCATGATCTGCAGCTACCCCGCCGGCGGGCAGACCGATCTCCTGGCACGCGCATTCGGCGAATTCATCGCAAGGCAAGTCGGGCAAACCGTCGTCATCGAGAACAAGGCGGGCGCCTCGGGCTCGATCGGCGCCGCCGAGGTGGCGCGCGCCGCGCCTGACGGTCACACCATCCTGTGCTCGATCTCGACCACTTACGTGATGAACCGCGCGATGATGAAGAACCCCGGCTACGACATGGACAAGGATCTGACGCTGGTCAGCGTGATCCCGGGCGCCGGGCTGCTGCTGGTCGCGAGCCCGAAATTGGGCGTCAAGACACTGGCGGAATTCGTCGCCTATGCGCGCAGCAGCGGCAAGGTGAATTTCGGCACCTATAGCGCGGGCTCCGCGCCGCACATGACGATCAACGAGCTCAACAAGCAGTATGGCCTCACCATCGAGCCGATCCACTATCGCGGCGAAGCACCGATGTGGACCGGGCTCGCGGAAGGTACGCTCGATGTCGCGATGGGCAGCTACACCGCCGCGCAAACCGTCCTGCAAAGCGGTCGCGGCGTCGTCTTCGGGGTGCATTCGAAGAAGGTCGACGCGATCCCCGAGATCAGGACGCTGCCCGAGCAGGGCACGACGTCGAAGTTCTTCACCGTGAGCGGCTTCTCGGGCTGGGCGCTGCCGAAGGCGACGCCGCAGCCGATCGTCGATCGGCTGTCGGAGATTTGCGTCGCCGCCAATAGCGATCCGAAGGTCAAGGAGGTGCTCGCGACCTTCGTGCTGGAGCCCGCGATCGGCTTCAAGGACAGCAATGCGCTGTATCAGCGCGAATTGCCGGTCTGGATGGAGGCCGCGCAGTCACTCGGCCTGCCGCCGGCTTGAAGCGATCCGGAACTGAAGGATGGCTGGATCGACGGTCACCATTCGTCGTAGAACCACTCCCTCGGGATACGAGGCCGCGCTCTTGCGTATGGCGGGATAGACGTCCGCTCGGGCTTGCGCGCGGCCGGCGCCGGCTGCGTCGGAGCCGGCAACGCCTTCGGCTCGGAAACTTTCGCGAGCGCTCGTTTCATTTCTTCCTGGCTCGCCTTGAGTTCCTCAATGGCTTTGGAGCTCTCGCGGGCCATCTGTTGCTGGTTCGCCTTTAGTTGCTCGATATTTCGCTCAACATTTGCGAGGTCGCGTGCGATCGTTTGCAGCAGCTGCGTCTGATCGGGCAGGGCTGTGTTGGCTGTCGGCGCGGCGTCCTGCGGTGGTGCGGGTTCAGGCAACGGCGTCGCTTGGGGCGGAGCGGCGTCTGCCGCGGCGACCTGAACGGTAGGTGAAGCGGGCTGCGCCGGAGGCTGCGGATCATCCGGCGGCAATGATGGAGTTGAAACGAGCTGCGGCGCCCAACGAGCGACAAGCAGCTTGGCTTCCCCGCCATATGACGACTGCAAAGCCAGGGCAGCGACAACGATACATGCTGCCACCGACAAGGCGGTGAGGGCTCGGAATACCGGTCTTCCGGGCGGCGATAGCGCGGCAGGTCCGGAAGAAGCAGGGCTGGGCCCGGAAGAAGCGGGGTTTGGTCCGACCGGGGGCGGGTTTGGCTTTGCCGACGGGTGGGACGCGGCATCGCGCTCCATTCTTGCGAGCTGTTCACTCAAGCGCGTGAGTTCTTCATCGGCGCGCGCAATCTGCTTTTGGGCTTCCGCGAGTCTTTCGTCGGCGCGCGCGCTCGGGCTATCGTTCGATCCAACTGGGTTCGGAGTGGGTGTGGAGTTCATCGACGTTTCCCTTTCCGTCCAATGTCACCCAAGAGTACCGACTCGGCTATCCGTCAGGGGCGATCAGCCTCCAGCACTCCCTTCAGTCTTGTCCAAAGAATGGCCGGATGATAGCGCGCCCGAGGTCTCGTGATAATGGGGCGAGATACCGGCCCGGGCTAGCGGGAGGCCGGGTCCACACGGGTCAAAGGCCGACATCATTCCGCGCCGCTTGGGGCAAGGCAAACGGCCCTGGCCAGCGTAGTCTCAGGCGTCCCGCTGGACCAACTCGAAGGTGATGCCCTCCGGGCCCTCGAACAGCCGGAGCTTCCGGCTGATGTAGTCCATCTCCTCGCTCAGCATGGTGACACCGTTGGCCACCAGGTGCGCGGTGGCCGCCTCGATGTCGTCCACGCGGAAGGCGAGGTGATTGAAGCCCAGCTTTCGCAGATTGGTCGGGTGCACCCCCGGATCGGTCCCTGGGGGCGGGTCGAACTGAAGCAGCTGGATCTCGAAATCCGCTCCTTCGAGTGCGAGGGTGATGTGCTGCGCCTTCATGGCCGGCATGCCCATGTACCGGGCGGGAACGCCGCCGTCGATGGTCGCGACGTGAGTCTTCTTGAAGCCGAGCAGTGCGAAGAACGCGATCGCCGGGCCGGCATCTGCCACTGCGATCGTCACATGATCCGGACTGAGTATCATCTGATCGCTCCCTGTCATCAGCGACGCGCCGGCTTTCCTGCTGCGAGGCTACCAGCTCGCTCCGTCGACCGGTAGGCGGGTCGGCCCCGCCTACTTCTCCAAATTCGCATGCGGCCGGCCGAAGTCGGGTGCGGCGGAGTCCTGGCCGGTCTCGACGATGCCGCGGCGGATGGCGCGGGTGCGGGTGAAGTGGTCGAACAGCGCTTCGCCGTCGCCGCGCCGGATCGCGCGGGTCAGCTTCGACAAATCCTCGTTGAAGGTGCCGAGCATCTCGAGCACGGCGTCCTTGTTGGCGAGGAACACGTCGCGCCACATCGTCGGGTCCGAGGCAGCGATGCGGGTGAAGTCGCGGAAGCCGCCGGCGGAGAATTTGATGACCTCGGATTCCGTCACCTGCGCCAGCTCGTCGGCGGTGCCGACGATGGTGTAGGCGATCAGATGCGGCAGATGGCTGGTGATCGCGAGCACGAGGTCATGATGGTCGGGCGTCATGATCTCGACCTTGGCGCCGAGCGCGGCCCAGAACGCGCGCAATCGGTCGGTCGCCGCGGGATCGGTGCCTTCGGGCGGGGTGAGGATGCACCAGCGGTTGATGAACAGCTCGGCGAAGCCGGAATCCGGCCCCGAATGCTCGGTGCCGGCCACCGGATGCGCCGGGACGAAGTGGACGCCGTCAGGCAGATGCGGCGCCATGTCCTTGACGACGGCGCCCTTCACCGAGCCGACGTCGGAGATAATGGCGCCGGGCTTGAGATGTCCGGCGATCTCGGCGGCGACCGGGCCGCAGGCGCCGACCGGGATGCAGAGGATGACGAGGTCGGCATCCTTCACCGCCTCGATGTTGGTCTCGACGACGCGATCGACGATGCCGAGCTCGGCGACGCGCGCACGCGTCTTCTCCGAGCGCGCGGTGGTCACGATCTCGCCGACCAGCCCCTGCGCGCGCGCGCCGCGCGCGATCGAGCCGCCGATCAGACCGAAGCCGATCAGCGCGATGCGTTTGAAGAGCGGAGCGGTGGTCACGATGTCACTTTCCGGCCAGGAAGTCGCGCAGCCCCTCGACCACGAGGCGGTTGGCCTCCTCGGTGCCAATGGTCATGCGCAGCGCATGCGGCAGCTTGTAATTGTTGAGTGCGCGCAGCACGAGGCCGCGCCGCGTGAGATAGGCGTCGGCTTCCGCCGCGGTCTTGCCCGTGTCGGTCGGGAAATGGATCAGCACGAAGTTGGCGACGCTCGGCGTCACCTTCAGCCCGAGCTTGCCGATTTCCTCGGTCAGCCAGTTGCGCCATTGTTCGGTGTGGGTCCGCGACATCTGCACATGCGCCGTGTCCTCGATCGCCGCCACCGCCGCCAGCATCGCCGGCGTCGTGACGTTGAACGGACCGCGGATGCGGTTGCAGGCATCGACGATATGCGCCGGCCCGAACATCCAGCCGATCCGCAGCGCCGCAAGACCGTGGATCTTCGAGAAGGTGTGCGTCACCACCGTGTTGTCTGTGGTCGCGACCAGCTCTATGCCGAACTCGTAGTCGTTGCGCGAGACGTAGTCGGCATAGGCGGCGTCGAGCACCAGCAGCACATGCGAGGGCAGCGCGGCGCGCAGCCGCTTGACCTCGTCGAACGTGATATAGGTGCCGGTCGGATTGTTCGGGTTCGCGAGCCAGACCAGTTTCGTGCGCGGCGTCACCACCCTGAGTATGGCGTCGACGTCGGCCGTGAAGTTGGTCTCGGCCGCGATCACGTTCTTGGCGCCGTTCGCCATGGTGGCGATCGGGTAGACCAGGAAGCCGTGGGTGGTCGAGATCGCCTCGTCGCCGGGCGCGAGATAGGTGTGCGCCAAGAGATTGAGGATCTCGTCGGAGCCGGCGCCGCAGATGATGCGGTCGGGGTCGAGCCCGTAGGCGCGGCCGATCGCCTCGCGCAGCACGCGCGAGGTGCCTTCCGGATAGTCCTCGAGATGGTCAGCCGCCGCCTTGTAGGCCGCGATCGCCTTCGGAGACGGACCGAACGGCGTCTCGTTGGCGGACAGCTTGAACACCTTGCGGCCCGGTTCCGGCACCGGGCTCTTGCCGGGCGTGTAGGGCGCAATATCGAGGATGCCGGGGTTCGGCACGGGGCGGGACATCATCAACTCCGAACAGAGCGTTTTCGAGCGAAGTGGATACCGGTTCGCGTGAAGAAAACGCGTCAAAACAAAAGCCTGGACGGGCGGCTGGCTCTTGCTTCAGGTCCTGGCCGATCCGTTAGAAGGCACCGTATAGCGCGTTGCGTGGCTGCCGACGAGGGCCGACGAGCGAACCGAGGCGCCGGCCTTGATCAGGGCGAGCTTGATGGCCTCGAAATCGTGGCCGGTGACCGAGATCAGGAGCGCCGCGCCGTCGAAAGCGGTGTCGGGGACCGCGACGATCTCGGCGAGCGGCGCCAGCGCCCGGGCGACGTCGGCGTTCCAGCCGGAGACGCGCACACTCCAGGTCTGCACTTCGGTGACCATGGCGTCGTCGGCGACCCGCGAGATCACGAACACCGGCAGCGCGGCGGGATGGTCGGCGCGTTCGAGGAACGGCAGCCGCGCGATGATCTTCGGCGCGCCATCGGCCTCGAGCGCATTCCACCACGGCGTACGGCTTGCGATCGCGGAGACCAGCGCGAGGTCGCCCTTCGACTTCGCCACCGCCTCGACCGCGGCCTGCGCGCTGAAATGCGAGACGTAAGGCACCACGAAGCCGAAGTGAAACCGCGCCGAGTCGCGCATGGCCGACTCGCCGACGGAAACATCGGCATGCACCGCGAACGGCGCCTGCACATAGGTGAAGGTCGAGATGATGACGCGCCAGATGCTCTCGATGGTGTCGAGCGGCAGGATGCCGCGATGACGCCGCACCAGCTCGCGCATCATGCTGGCCTCGCGCGCCGGGCGGAACGCCGAGCCGACCTCCTGGGTCTTCTTGACCTGGATCAGGCGGTCGATGATGTCGCCGCGCGCCATCAACAGGCGGTGAACCTGCTCGTCGATCGCATCGATCTCCTTGCGCAGATCCTGCAGCGAGGGCGGCGACGGGGGTGGGTTGGACATGCTCTCAAACCTTGTCGTCGGGGCGGCCCGTTGCCGCGTCGGACAGGGTCCCTGATTAGGAAAGACGGGCAGCGAAAGCAAAGAGAAACGTCGCAGGCGTGCCTTGCGCATTCGGTTAACCAATCGGCCGTGGACAGGGCTGTCTTGACGGCGGGGGGCGTGGGGACTACGTTCCCTGCGTCCCGTGGTCATTTGAGCCGGCCGGCTTGCAGCCACGTTAAACAACTCGCTAAACAGGCCGGGGACCTTATCAGCTCCCGGCCGAACCTTTGTTCAGGCCGGGTTTTTTATTGGCCTGAGGTCCGTCGAGCCCTCCCGCGCGGAGGCAGGGTCGCCTAGATGAGCAACGTGCGTCCGATACCGAGCCCACAAACCCCGAACGATGATCGCGCCCATGAGGCCGACCATCCGTCGTCACTGGTGGCGAAGTTCGGGATGGACCAGCCGCTCAAGCTCGATTGCGGCGTCGATCTCGCACCGTTCCAGATCGCCTACCAGACCTATGGCGAGCTCAATGCCGACCGCTCCAACGCGATCCTGGTCTGCCACGCGCTGACCGGCGATCAGCATGTCAACAACATCCATCCCGTCACCGGCAAGCCCGGCTGGTGGGAGACCATGGTCGGCATCGGCCGGCCGATCGATCCCGACAAATACTTCATCATATGCTCCAATGTGATCGGCGGCTGCATGGGCTCGACCGGCCCCGCGTCGTTGAACCCCGCGACCGGCAAGGTGTGGGGACTCGATTTCCCGATCATCACCATCCCCGACATGGTGCGCGCGCAGGCGATGCTGATCGATCGCCTCGGCATCAATACGCTGTTCTGCGTGGTCGGCGGTTCGATGGGCGGCATGCAGGTGCTGCAATGGACCGCGGCCTATCCGGAGCGCGTATTCTCGACGCTCGCGATCGCCTGCTCGACGCGCCACTCGGCGCAGAACATCGCGTTCCACGAGCTCGGCCGCCAGGCCGTGATGGCCGATCCGGACTGGCGCGGCGGCCGCTATGTCGACGAGGACACCCATCCGCACCGTGGATTGGCGGTGGCGCGGATGGCCGCGCACATCACCTATCTCTCGGACGCCGCGCTGCACCGCAAGTTCGGACGGCGGATGCAGGACCGCGAGCTGCCGACCTTCTCGTTCGATGCGGATTTCCAGGTCGAGAGCTATCTGCGCTACCAGGGCTCGTCCTTTGTCGAGCGCTTCGACGCCAACTCCTATCTCTATCTGACCCGCGCGATGGACTATTTCGACATCGCCGCCGACCACAACGGCGTGCTGGCGAAGGCGTTCACCGGCATCCAGACGCGGTTCTGCGTGGTGTCGTTCACCAGTGACTGGCTGTTTCCGACCTCGGAATCGCGCGCGCTGGTGCATGCGCTGAACGCGTCGAGCGCGCGGGTGTCGTTCGCCGAGATCGAGACCGACAAGGGCCACGACGCCTTCCTGCTCGACGTGCCCGAATTCCTCGAGATCTCCCGTGCGTTCCTGCTGGCCGCAGCCAAGGCGCGCGGACTGAAGGACGGCGGCCAGTCATGAGCATGCAGCAGACATTGCCCTTGCCGGGCATCGCGCCGGAGCGGACCGGCGGCTATCGCACCGATCATCTGCTAGTCGCCGACATGGTGCGGCCGGGCTCGCGCGTGCTCGATGTCGGCTGCGGCGATGGCGAGCTGTTGCAGCTGCTGGAAAGCCGCGGCATCGACGGCCGCGGCATCGAGCTGTCGCGCGAGGGCGTCAATGGCTGCGTCGCCAAGGGGCTCGCCGTGGTGCAGGGCGATGCCGACACCGACCTCGTCAACTATCCCGACGACGCCTTCGACTACGTGATCCTGTCGCAGACCTTGCAGGCGACGCGGCAGCCCAAGGTGGTGCTGGAGAATCTGCTGCGGATCGGCCAGCGCGCCATCGTCTCGTTCCCGAATTTCGGGTTCTGGAAGATGCGGCTGCAGCTTCTGATCGGCGGCCACATGCCGCGCACCGAGAATTTGCCGGCGAGCTGGTACGACACCTCGAACATCCACTTCTGCACCATCAAGGATTTCGTGCAGCTCTGCGAGGAGATCAACGTCAAGATGGAGCGCGCGGTGGCGCTCGATCTCTACGGCCGCCCGGTGCCGCTCAACCTGCCGTGGTGGGTGTGGAACATGTTCGGCGAGCAGGGTGTGTTCCTGCTCAGCAGGGGAGGGCAGGGGAAGTGACGTCATGGCGTCATTCCGGGGCACGCGAAGCGTGAACCCAGAATCTCGAGATTCCGGGTTCACGCTTCGCGTGCCCCGGAATGACAGGACTACACCGGCGCCGCCACCTGCGACCGCGGATCGCGCACCGGCCAGCGGCCGGCCTCGACCAGCGCGATGAAGCGCTCGACCATCTCGTTGAACAGCGCCGGCTCCTCGAGGTTGAGCACGTGGCCCGACTTCGGGAAGAACGATAGGCCGGCGGCCGGCAGATGCTGCTTCAGGAACATGCTGGGCGCGATGCAATTGTCGTCCTCGTCGCCGCACAGGATCAGCGCCGGCGTCGCGGCGCGCTTGATCGCATCGGTCATGGTGTAGATCGAGGGCCTGCCGCCCTGGAAGCTGCGCATCGTGTTGGCGGAGCCCCTGGCGTCGTGGCGGGCGAGCGCGGCGTAGAAGTCGGCGTGGCCGCGCGGATCCTTGACCAGGAACGGAATCCGGCTCGGCGCCTCGCGCGTCACCTTGGCGACCTCAACCGCGCCGATGCTCTCGTATTGCGCGGCATTGGCGCGGCACTGCGCGCGGAAGGCATCGAGATGCTCGAGGCTGGAGCCGGAGCCGACCGCGGCCAGCGTCATCGACAGCGCGCGCTCCGGCGCGTTGAGGGCGATCTGCAGCGACGAATAGGAGCCCATCGAGAGTCCGACGAAATGCGCCTTGGTGATGCCGAGATGGTCGAGCACCGCGAGCGCGTCGGTATAGAAGTGCTGGTAGGTGTAGACGTCGGCACTCGCAGGCACGTCGGACGGCGTGTAGCCGCGCGCCGAATAGGCGATGCAGCGGTGGCCGCGCGCGAAATAGCGCATCTGCGGCTCCCAATTGGTGTGATCAGCGGCGAACTCGTGCAGGAAGATGATCGGGGTTCCGCTGCCGGCCTCTTCGAAATGGAGGCGGACATGATCTTTCGTCGTGGCGTAGGGCATTGAAATTCTCCTCTCGTTGGCCGCCTCCAGATTTGCAGTTAATTTTCGAGGCCGCAATGCGGCAGTTCCGGTTCCTTTCTCGTCATCGAATCATCGCGGAATGACCCAGAAATTGTTCCCGCAGTGCCGCATGAAATCTTCCTCGCGCCATCCCGATTTTCAAAACCACCGCCGTGTTCCCTTGAGTGTTTCCTTGGGAACGCGACGGGGAATTGGTGTTACAGAGGATCTAGTGAAGTATGGTTCAGTTGCTTGCGTGTCGCCGGTCGCTTCGTGTTTTGGCGCTGGCTCTGTGTTCGCTCACTCTCGCCGTGATCTCCGCCGCACCGGCATCCGCCCGTCCGCATCATTCACGTCACGCGCATTCGGCCCATGCCGGCCATCACGCGCGTCATTATGCCCGTCATCACTATCGGCCCGCAGCGCGGCTGTCGCGCGCCGAGCGCCGCGCACTCGCGCAGCCGGGCGGGATCATCGAAACCAACGCAGCGCCGTTGCCCGGCAGCGCTGACGCCGTGCCCAATACCGGCGGCGTCAGCGCGGCAGGTGGCTTCGGCTCGTCCGGCATCGTGGCCGAGGCGCGCCGCTATCTCGGCGGCAATCCGACCGGCCGCTCAAGCCTGTGGTGCGCCCGCTTCATGAACATGGTGCTGCAGCACACCGGCCATCGCGGCACCGGCTCCGACATGGCGAGCTCGTTCGCCAGATACGGCACGCGCGTTTCGGGACCGCAGGTCGGCGCCATCGCCGTGATGAGCCGCCACGGCGGCGGCCATGTCGGCATCATCACCGGCGTCGATGCCAAGGGCAATCCGATCATGATCTCGGGCAACAGCGGCCACCGCGTCCGCGAGACGCGGGTCTCGCGCGGCCGCATCTACGCCTATGTGATGCCGACCAACTGATCGCTCGAAAGCGGGGCAGGGCGCGCACGCGCCTTGCCCGGCTTACGACGCTACAGGTCCCTCAGCGGCAATCGTGTCGCCGACGGCGGCACCGCCATCGCTGATGATCTCGGCGTAGATGCCGCATTCATTATTGCCGAAGCGCTGCATCAGCGTGTTCGGCACCGAGAGGTCGCGCGCGCCGGTATCGGGGTCGACATTGACCGCGGCGCAGCGGGTGATGCGCTTCACCACCCTGGCCCGGGCGCTGCCGATCGCAATGGTCTGGTCGAGCAGGCTGGCTTCATGCCAGGCCGGCCAGCCCTCGACATAGAGGTTGGCGCGGAAGCGCAGCGGATGCACTGGCGCCTGCACCATCTGCTCGATCGCCCGCAGGCTGGCCAGATTGATGATCGAGACCACCTTGCGTGGCACGTCGGAGAAGCTGTGCCCGGGGCTGACCAGCACCTTGGGCGGGCCCTTGATCTGGCCGGTATGACGATCGGCGAAATAGCGCTCGATCGCCGCGCGGCCTTCCGCGGTCTCGAGGTCGCCCTGGGCCACCATCGCGCCATCCCGGCGCAGCGTCAGCGCATGGCTGTCATCATCGAAATGGGCGCGCAGCGGCGCCAGCCACTCGTCCCGTTGCAGCATCAGGAAATGGGGCTTCGGCAGCCATTTCGGCGCCGAGGGATCGAAACCGCTCGGACCGTTCTCGATCGCATAGCGGCGATCGGAGCGGAGCGTCTCGCCGGCCTTTAGCTCTGCGTGCGGCAGCGGCTCGGGCGTGAGACCTTTGACGGGGTAGCGATAGATGCCGGTGATCCGGGCGGAGGAAGCGTGCGCGTTGTCCATTCGCCCGCTCTACCCTGTTTGGCGTGCGAGGAGAACTGCCGCCCGCGGGAAGGTACTAGTCGGCGCGCGCCGCTCCAGGCGCGTCCAGCAGGCGCTGCATGAACACGAGATCGAGCCAGCGGCCGAACTTGCGTCCGACCTCCGGCATCCGGGCAACCTCGACGAAGCCGGCCTGCGCGTGCAGCCGGAGCGAGGCGGGATTGCCGCCGTCGATGCCGGCGATCATGACGTGCTTGCCGAGCGCGGTGGCCGCGACGATCAGCTCGTCGACGATGATCCGGCCGAGGCCGCGGCCGCGATGATCGGCATGGATATAGACGCTGTGCTCGACGCTGTAGCGGTAGCCCGGAAAGGCCCGGAAGTCGCCGAATGTGCCGTAGCCGAGCACCGTTGTTTCCTCGACAGCCACCAGCACGGGATAGCCCAGAGCCTGCCGCGCCTTCATCCAGGCCAGCCGCTCGGCGTCGGAATCCTGCTTCTCCGTCCAGATCGCATTCGAGTTGGCGACCGCCTCATTGAAGATCGCGGTAATGGCCGGGATGTCCTGCTCGATGGCGGGGCGGATAATCATCGGTGGTTCCTTGGACGGGCCTCTTGAACGGCCTCCATCGTCTACTATATAAGACAATATGTCAATTATAGAGGACAAGGCCGATGAGGATCTCGGGCGGCGGGTTCGCGCCGAACGGGAGGGCCGCGGTTGGTCGCTGGCGGACCTCGCCAGGCGGGCCGGCGTGTCCAAGGCCATGCTGAGCAAGATCGAGCGGGCGGAGGCAAGCCCGACGGCGGCGACGCTGTCGCGGATCGCCACGGCCTATGGCTTGACCATGGCCGCGCTGTTCGAGGTTGCCTCACACAATTCCCGCCTGCAGCGGGCCAAGGATCAGCCGGTGTGGCGCGATCCGAAGGCGGCCTATCTGCGGCGGCAGGTGTTCCTGCATCCGGCCAATCCGCTGGAGCTGGTGGAGATCGAGCTGCCTGCGAGGCAGGAAGCCGGCTTCCCCGCCAGCGCCTATCATCTGGTCCGCCAGGTGGTGTGGGTGATCAGCGGCCGCCTCACCTTGATGGAAGGGGCGGAGCGCCACGAGCTCGCTGCGGGTGACCGCGTCGAGCTTGGTCCGCCGTCGGACATCGTCTTCCGTAACGAAACGGCTCAGCCTTGCCGCTACCTTGTCGCCATCGTGCGGCGCTGAGCTTCATCGGGCGAAATCGCAGACTGCGGCTCTTCCGTTTTAGAACCAAGTGCCCACATCTGCGGCAAGCCTGAAAAATGATGGCGACGACCAGAGGCTGGTTGAGGAACGTCAACGCGGCCCGCGGAAACCCAATGAAGATGCCGTTGTCATGCCTTCGCGCGTGGTCCGCGAAAGTGTGTGCGGTTTCGCGACAAGACCACGCGCAAACTTAAAGTTTGGGCGCGATCGGACGCAAAACCGGTACCCACTTTTGCTGATCGCGCCCCGGGTGACGATGGCAGGCCGAGGGAAAACGAATGAACATTGAGAAGTACACCGAGCGCGCGCGCGGATTCATCCAGTCTGCCCAGTCGCTCGCAATGCGCGACGGTCACCAGCAGTTCTCGCCGCTGCATCTGTTGAAGGTACTGCTGGACGACAATGAGGGACTCGCCGGCGGTCTGATCGACCGTGCCGGCGGCAATTCCAGAGCAATCCTGAAAGCGACCGAAGAGGCGCTGAACAAGCTGCCGAAGGTCTCGGGCAATGGTGCCGGGCAGGTCTACCTATCGCCGGAGCTGGCGCGTGCCTTCGATGCGGCGGAAAAGGCCGCCGACAAGGCCGGCGACAGTTTTGTCACCGTCGAGCGGCTGCTGCTCGGGCTCACGCTCGAGAAGGGCAGCGAGGCGGCCTCGATCCTGAGCAAGGGCGGCGTCACGGCGCAGAACCTGAACGCGGCGATCGAAGCGCTGCGCAAGGGCCGCACTGCTGACAGTGCGACCGCCGAGAACGCTTACGACGCGCTGAAGAAATATGCCCGCGACCTGACCCAGGCTGCGCGCGACGGCAAGCTCGACCCGGTGATCGGCCGCGACGAGGAGATCCGTCGTACCATCCAGGTGCTGTCGCGACGGACCAAGAACAATCCCGTCCTGATCGGTGAGCCCGGCGTCGGCAAGACCGCCATCGTCGAGGGCCTGGCGCTGCGCATCCTCAACGGCGACGTGCCGGAGAGCCTGAAGGACAAGAAGCTGCTGTCGCTCGACATGGGCGCCTTGATCGCCGGCGCGAAATATCGCGGCGAGTTCGAGGAGCGGCTGAAATCCGTGCTGCAGGAGGTCTCGTCGGCCGAGGGCGGCATCATCCTGTTCATCGACGAGATGCATACGCTGATCGGCGCCGGCAAGACCGACGGCGCGATGGACGCGTCCAACCTGTTGAAGCCTGCGCTCGCGCGCGGTGAGCTGCACTGTATCGGCGCGACCACGCTCGACGAGTACCGCAAGCATGTCGAGAAGGATGCGGCGCTGGCCCGCCGGTTCCAGCCGATCTATGTCAGCGAGCCGACGGTCGAGGACACCATCTCGATCCTGCGCGGCCTCAAGGACAAGTACGAGCAGCATCACGGCGTGCGAATCTCCGACTCTGCGCTGGTGGCCGCGACCACGCTGTCGAACCGCTACATCACCGACCGCTTCCTGCCGGACAAGGCCATCGACCTGATGGACGAGGCGGCGGCGCGGCTGAAGATGCAGGTCGATTCGAAGCCGGAAGAGCTCGATTCGCTGGATCGCGACATCATCCGGCTGAAGATCGAGCAGGAGGCGCTGAAGAAGGAGAACGATGCCGGCTCCAAGAGCCGCTTGCAGGCCCTGGAGAAGGAGCTCGCCGGGCTGGAGGAGCGATCGACGGCGCTGACGGCGCGCTGGAGCGCGGAGAAGAACAAGCTCTCCAATGCCCAGAAGCTGAAGAGCGAACTCGATGCGCTCCGCGTCGAGCTGGCCAATGCGCAGCGTCGCGGCGAATTCCAGAAGGCGGGCGAGCTGGCCTATGGCCGGATTCCCGAGCTGGAGAAGAAGCTCGCCGATATCGAGGCGCAAGAAAATAGCAAGCCGAACGGCGGCGAGATGATGGAGGAGGCGGTCACCGCCAACCACATCGCGCAGGTCGTGTCGCGCTGGACCGGCGTGCCGGTCGACAAGATGCTGGAGGGCGAAAAGGACAAGCTCCTGAAAATGGAGGACAGTCTCGCCAGGCGCGTCGTCGGCCAGGCCGAAGCCGTGCGTGCGGTGGCAACCGCCGTGCGCCGTGCCCGCGCGGGCCTGCAGGATCCGAACCGGCCGACCGGCTCGTTCATGTTCTTGGGCCCCACCGGCGTCGGCAAGACCGAGCTGACCAAGGCGCTCGCCGCTGACCTGTTCAACGACGAGACCGCGATGGTCCGCCTCGACATGTCCGAATTCATGGAGAAGCACTCGGTCTCGCGGCTGATCGGCGCGCCTCCCGGCTATGTTGGCTACGATGAGGGCGGTGCCCTCACCGAAGCGGTGCGGCGGCGGCCTTATCAAGTGGTGCTGTTCGACGAAATCGAGAAGGCGCATCCCGACGTCTTCAACGTGCTGTTGCAGGTGCTCGACGACGGCCGCCTGACCGACGGTCAGGGCCGCACCGTCGACTTCCGCAACACGCTGATCATCATGACCTCGAATCTCGGTTCGGAGTTCCTGGTGAATCAGCCGGAGGGCGAGGACACTGCGGCGGTCCGCGATCAGGTGATGGGCGTCGTGCGGGCGCATTTCAGGCCGGAATTCCTGAACCGCATCGACGAGATCATCCTGTTCCATCGGCTGCAGAAGAGCGAGATGGGCCGTATTGTCGAGATCCAGTTCGCGCGGCTGACCAAGCTGCTCGAGGATCGCAAGATCGAGCTCACGCTGGACGCCAAGGCGCGGGACTGGCTCGCGGAGAAGGGCTGGGATCCGGCTTACGGCGCCCGCCCGCTAAAGCGGGTGATCCAGCGCAGTGTGCAGGATCCGCTGGCCGAGATGATCCTCGCCGGCGAGGTCAAGGACGGCGATCATGTCGTGATCTCGGAGAAGGGCAACGTGCTGACCTTCAACGGTCAGGTGCCCAAAACCGCCGAGATCGTGCAGTTCGAGGCCCCGGTCTCGAAGCGTAAGCTGAACTGAGCGTTTCGATAGCGAAACCGGATGCGGCCTGGCGACAGGCCGCATCCATCGCCATGACATCGGCGGGCCGCATGCGACGGAGTTCCTGTTCGGCGGCCGGTTTTGTGAGCCCGAATTAATGAAACCGCCTCGGGACGGCGTTCGTTTTCATCCTGAATGATCGGCTGGCGTGGCAAACGTCCCGCGCAGCTGCAAAGGGATATTCGGCCCGAATCGCAGCGCTGATTCGCGCGCCGCCTTGCATCATCCTGCAAAGCCACACCGCCGGTCGCCCTCAGCAGAAGGCGAATTGCATGAGCAGAGACCTCATTGCCCATAACCGGCCCGTCTATGACGATCTTCATCCGCGCGTTTACGGCGCAGCCGCCGGCCTTGTCGCGTGGTTCGCGGTGGCGGCATGGATATTGTTCGACCGCCAGGACGACGTCGAACTGTCGCTGATGTTCGTCAGCGTATTGCTGTTCGTCGCGGTGCTGTTGCCGTGGGTGCTTTCGCTGATCTGGCGGAAATACGACGATCGGCACGACCTGCATCAGCGGTCGATTCCGTTCCGGGAGTGGCGGACCGGCGAATTCGCGGTCTGGGGCAGCACGATCAACAGCACCCATGCCACCATCGACATGCTGCTCCCGCTCGCATCCGTGGCGTTCGGGCTGACCGCGATCGGAATCGTGTTCCTGATCTGCGCCAGCCTCGCGCCGTAAACCTTGCCGGAGCCGTCATTCCTGCGGGGCGATGGGCGGTGACGGCTCGTCGTCCTCGCCGGGCTCGAGTTCGGACAGGATATCGACCAGCTCGCGGGCGCGGCCGGTGGCCAGCGGCTTGCCGGCATTGATCAGCGGCTCGTCATTGGCGAGCCAGGCCTGCGCCTCGGCAAGCTCGGTGATCGTCGCCCCCGACGCGATAATCCTCGCGATCGTGACGTCGTCGGCGGAGCCGACGGCCTTCAGCACATCGTCGCGGGTGAGGCTTGCCATGCGCGCCTCCTCTGCAAGGTTTACCTAAGCGGACAAAGCCTGACCGGCGCGGATGGTTCCGGATGGAACGGCTTCCTGAGCGAGGTTTCCGCCGTCAGCGGTTGGTGGTGGAGCGCGTCTGCGACGTGGAACTGGTGGCGTCCGAGACGATTCGCGAGCTGCCGCGGCTGGACATCTGGGCCTCGATCCGGTCGCGCTCCTTCTCGAAGTTCGCCAGCATCGGGCCTTCGAGCGAACGGCCGCGCGGCAGCTTCACGCGCATCGGGTCGACGAATCGGCCGTTGACCAGGATTTCGTAGTGGACGTGCGGGCCGGTCGACTGGCCGGTCGAGCCGACGAAGCCGATCACCTGGCCCTGCCGCACCTTCTTGCCGATCTCCATGCCCTTGGCGAAGGCCGACATGTGGCCGTAGGCCGTCTCGTAGCCATTGGCATGCTTCATGCGGATATATTTGCCGTAACCGCCCTCGTATCCGACCTTCTCGAGGACGCCGTTGCCGGAAGCGAAGATCGGCGTGCCGTAGGCGGTAGCCCAGTCGACGCCGGTGTGCATCTTCACATAGCCGAGGATCGGGTGGCGGCGGCCGCCGAAGCCCGAACGCATGATCGCGTTGTTGACCGGCTTGCGTACCAGGAACTTCTTCGCGCTCTTGCCGGTCTCGTCATAGTAGTCGACGAGGCCGTCGTCGGAGCTCTGGAATCGGTAGTATTTCTTGGTTTCGCCGCCCACGGTCAGCGCGGCGTAGAGCACTTCGGTCTTTTCGGTGCTGGTGACGCCCTCGTCCTCGCCGGCAAAGAAGACGTCGAACGAATCGCCGGGCTGGACCTTGCGCTGGAAATCGACGTCGTAGGAGTAGATCTTGACCATGTCTTCGATGACGGTCGGCGGCACCTTGTTGCGCAGCGCGGTCTCGTAAATGCTCTGATAGAGCCGCACGCCGCTGCCATCATCCTCGTCATCGTCGCTGGAATTGTCGGCGGTCTCGGTGACGGTGTTCATGCTCTGCACGTCGACGGCAACGTATTTGCCGAGATCGGACAGTGCGGCGACGGCCTCGATGACGGATTCGTTGGCGACGATCACGCGATAGGGCTGCAGCCTGACATTCGGTCCGGGCGCGGCCGGCGCCATCAGGATTCGTACCTTCTGGCCTTCCTTCAGGCCGCCGTCGCGGCCGCGCGGACCGAGCGTTGCGGCGATCGCCTTCGCCTCGTCGGGCGTCGCGCCCTGATCGCGCAGGATCGAGGTGATGCTGTCGCCCTTCCTGACGAGGTGAACCCGTTCGCCGACCGGATTGCCGCCGGTGACCTGCTCTTTGGTCTTCGGCAGCAGGGTGACGTTCTCCGGCACCACGCGGGTCTCGAAGCCGGCATAGGGATCGGAGGTGTTGCCCTCGGTGGCGTAGGCCATCCTCATGTCAGGGCCGGCGCCGCTCGCATCAGCCGCGGCATTGGCGAGTGAAGCGTAGCGCACCGAGCCGCCGGAGCCGCGCCAGTTGGCGGCGTCGCGGACCCGCATCAGCACGTCGTCGAGCGCGACGACGGCGGCGAGCTTGGCTTTCGGCAGCACGGAGCCGAGATCTTTGGTGACGAACGAGACCTCGGCGTCGGGCTCGGCCGCGGCATTCGGATCCTCGGCCGCCGCCGGCGTGTCGGAGCCGACATCGGTCAGCAGGCGCTGCGCGTTGAACGCGGGGATTTTTGCCGACAGATCGCTCGTGGTCATCGAGAGATTGCCGGAAATTCGGATGAAGGGCCGCACCCGCATCACGTCGCGATTGCCGACGCGGGTCACGGTCGACACGCGCACCAGGCTGCGGGAGGCGGAGGATTCGCTGGGCGGCGGCAGGCGGTCACCCTTGTGCAGGCTGACGACGCGATCGTTGCCGGTGAACGCGCCGCGGAGCGCGCCTTCAACGCGCTCCGGCACCTTGGCGAAGGTCATCTCGCCGTCGAGCGACGCAAAAACGGCGCCGCCGATCAGGGCCGCGCCACATAGTCCAGTCAGAATGGTGCCGCTAAACCATTGAACCGAGACACGGCGGCGGTCGATCACCGCGGCCTCGGTGCCGTCGACCGAAAGCGGCGGTTCGTGACCGAGATCGATCATCCCGGTCTCGCGCCCAATGCCGCTTCCGCGTGACGCCCGTTGGCTCAACCCGATATCCCCCCAAATTCCAGCAACTGCGATCGACCTCAGCTCGTCCTCGTCCCCACCTTGATCCCCCGAAGAGGAATCTCGGCAGTGTGGCGAGCCACACGCATCGAATTCGAGAAGCCGATGGCCATTAGCTAGCCGCGATCTCGAACGTCAATGGTGTGCAGATCTCTCGATGTTGCTCGGCCGCGAAGGGAAGAGGCGACGGATTCTTGGAGAAAATCGCCTGGTCCCCCAGAAAAACCGCCCCAGCCCCCACAGGTTACGAGCGGTTCAATGCATTCGTTATAGCCAGAACGTCGCAGGATTGTGGCTCAAGTGCGGCATTTGAGGTGGAAAAGCTTCCCTGAAAGCAGGTCGATGCCCGCCGCCCGGCCCGGGGCGGTCGGAACCCGTTTTGGAGGGCCTCACGGGCTCCCCGGCGACGAACTTTTTTTAAAGTTTTTTGCCGCGAGGGCTGGGTGGCGAATTTTTACCTCCGGCCTAAGCTACGGAAAGCACGAGAATTTCTTCGCACCGCACAAGCGATTTGGGCGTGCGACGATTTGTTGACAATGGCCGTTGACAATCCCGAGGGGTGCGGACTATAAACCAACCACTGAGCGCGGCGCCGCCGGGTCACTGACCAAGGCGAGCGAACGCGCCACTGATGCTCCTCACTTCGATGAGTGACACAACAGCCGACATAAATCGGTTGAAGTTCACCGTCGGCCGGTGAAGGGTAGAACCACCCTCTAAGGGTGTGGGGTCATCGGATCCCGGGCTGTTTGACAAGTGAAGATGAAGAAAGAGAAACGTGGACGGCGGAGTCCTTGCGTCTCTCGGGATACTTGAAAGCTTCGGCTTTTGACTTCTGAGAGTGGACGAAAGACTTCGGCGGTACACGTTTTAAAGGTTACACCATCGCTGCCAACGATGTGAATCGCAGGCGGCTCGTTGACTTCGGTCGACGAAGAATGGTGGGACCTCGTCAAACGTTGTGATCAGCCGGTTCAAGGTTTCAAGTCCAACTTGAGAGTTTGATCCTGGCTCAGAGCGAACGCTGGCGGCAGGCTTAACACATGCAAGTCGAGCGGGCATAGCAATATGTCAGCGGCAGACGGGTGAGTAACGCGTGGGAACGTACCTTTTGGTTCGGAACAACTGAGGGAAACTTCAGCTAATACCGGATAAGCCCTTACGGGGAAAGATTTATCGCCGAAAGATCGGCCCGCGTCTGATTAGCTAGTTGGTGAGGTAATGGCTCACCAAGGCGACGATCAGTAGCTGGTCTGAGAGGATGATCAGCCACATTGGGACTGAGACACGGCCCAAACTCCTACGGGAGGCAGCAGTGGGGAATATTGGACAATGGGCGCAAGCCTGATCCAGCCATGCCGCGTGAGTGATGAAGGCCCTAGGGTTGTAAAGCTCTTTTGTGCGGGAAGATAATGACGGTACCGCAAGAATAAGCCCCGGCTAACTTCGTGCCAGCAGCCGCGGTAATACGAAGGGGGCTAGCGTTGCTCGGAATCACTGGGCGTAAAGGGTGCGTAGGCGGGTCTTTAAGTCAGGGGTGAAATCCTGGAGCTCAACTCCAGAACTGCCTTTGATACTGAAGATCTTGAGTTCGGGAGAGGTGAGTGGAACTGCGAGTGTAGAGGTGAAATTCGTAGATATTCGCAAGAACACCAGTGGCGAAGGCGGCTCACTGGCCCGATACTG
The DNA here is from genome assembly GCF_020329495.1 of Bradyrhizobium australafricanum. Classification (NCBI taxonomy): domain Bacteria; kingdom Pseudomonadati; phylum Pseudomonadota; class Alphaproteobacteria; order Hyphomicrobiales; family Nitrobacteraceae; genus Bradyrhizobium; species Bradyrhizobium australafricanum. The sequence continues at coordinate 44,114 of NZ_JAGKJL010000015.1, forward strand.
ACGCTGAGGCACGAAAGCGTGGGGAGCAAACAGGATTAGATACCCTGGTAGTCCACGCCGTAAACGATGAATGCCAGCCGTTAGTGGGTTTACTCACTAGTGGCGCAGCTAACGCTTTAAGCATTCCGCCTGGGGAGTACGGTCGCAAGATTAAAACTCAAAGGAATTGACGGGGGCCCGCACAAGCGGTGGAGCATGTGGTTTAATTCGACGCAACGCGCAGAACCTTACCAGCCCTTGACATCCCGGTCGCAGACTCCAGAGACGGAGTTCTTCAGTTCGGCTGGACCGGAGACAGGTGCTGCATGGCTGTCGTCAGCTCGTGTCGTGAGATGTTGGGTTAAGTCCCGCAACGAGCGCAACCCCCGTCCTTAGTTGCTACCATTTAGTTGAGCACTCTAAGGAGACTGCCGGTGATAAGCCGCGAGGAAGGTGGGGATGACGTCAAGTCCTCATGGCCCTTACGGGCTGGGCTACACACGTGCTACAATGGCGGTGACAATGGGATGCTAAGGGGCGACCCTTCGCAAATCTCAAAAAGCCGTCTCAGTTCGGATTGGGCTCTGCAACTCGAGCCCATGAAGTTGGAATCGCTAGTAATCGTGGATCAGCACGCCACGGTGAATACGTTCCCGGGCCTTGTACACACCGCCCGTCACACCATGGGAGTTGGTTTTACCTGAAGACGGTGCGCTAACCGAAAGGGGGCAGCCGGCCACGGTAGGGTCAGCGACTGGGGTGAAGTCGTAACAAGGTAGCCGTAGGGGAACCTGCGGCTGGATCACCTCCTTTCTAAGGATGATCCTTCAGATCAGCTCACGCTATCTATCGGATCGTTTTAGAAACATTCAGGGGCCAACAGTTTCAGGTTGAGCTCCATTGGCGGG
>NZ_JAGKJL010000015.1:50000-156063 GCF_020329495.1 Bradyrhizobium australafricanum
GCCCCGCCGATCAAGCAGATCGCGCTGACCGACAAGCAGGTCGATGGCGCGCTCGCCGCGGCCAAGGAAATGGACCCGATCACCGCGAAGCTTTCCCAGGACGCCAAGCCGGATCCGAAGATCGTCGGCCAGCTCGAGGGCATCGCCAAGAAGAACGGCTTCGCCAGCTATGACGAGTACAACAACGTCGTCGACAACATCTCGCTGGTGCTCGGCGGCTTCGATCCGCAGACCAAGAAGTATATCGGTCCCGAGGCCGTGCTGAAGGCGCAGATCGCCCAGGTCCAGGCCGACAAGAAGATGTCGGCCAAGGACAAGAAGGACGCGCTCGCCGACCTCAACGACGCCCTGAAGTCGCCGCCGCCCGCGGTCGAGAACAAGGGCAACATCGATCTCGTGACCAAGAGCTACGACAAGCTGATGGAAGAGTTCGGCGGCAGCGACGACAATTAATGCGTCGCATCGAATCAGGAATCGAATCAGGAAGAGAGCCCCGGAGAAATTCTCCGGGGCTTTTTTATTGTCTCGGAACGCGCCCGGCTCAAGATGAACGAAATAATAAGCGCTGCTCCAGCCCCGTCATTGCGAGCGAAGCGAAGCAATCCATCTCACCGCAAGCGGAGAAATGGATTGCTTCGTCGCTATCGCTCCTCGCAATGACGGCAGTGTAAAGCCATCGTCCGGTTCAGGTGCGCGTGCGCATCCGCATCATGAAGCTGTCGAACGAGAGCTCGGCGACCTGCATCCAGGCCAGCGATTCGTTGCGATAGGCGGCCAGGCTCGCATGCATCTTGCCGAAATGCGGATTGCTCTTGGAAAGATCCGCGTAGATCTCGTTGGCCGCGTTGTAGCAGGCTTCCAGCACCTCCTGCGGGAATGGTCGCAACTGCGCGCCGGCCACGATCAGGCGCTTCAGCGCCGGCGGGTTGACCGCGTCATATTTGCCGGTCACCCAGGTGAAGGTGTCCTCGGAAGCCGCCTGGATCGCTGCCTGATAGTGCTTCGGCAGCGCGTTCCACTTGTCCTTGTTCATCACATTGTGGCCCTGGCCGGTGCCTTCCCACCAGCCGGGGTAGTAGTAGAACTTCGCGACCTTGACGAAGCCGAGCTTCTCGTCGTCATACGGCCCGACCCATTCGGCGGCGTCGATGGTGCCTTTTTCCAGCGCCGGATAGATGTCGCCGCCCGCGATCTGCTGCGGCACCCCGCCGACCTTGGCGATGATGGTGCCGGCGAAGCCGCCGACCCGGAATTTCAAGCCCTGGAAATCCGCCATCGACTTGATCTCCTTCCGGAACCAGCCGCCCATCTGGGCGCCGGTCGAGCCGGTCGGAATGCCGATGCAGTTGAATTCTGCGAGCAGATTGTTGAGCAGGTCGGTGCCGCCGCCCCATTGCAGCCAGGAAATGTGCTGGCGCGTGTTGAGGCCGAACGGCAGCGACGTGCCGAAGGTGAAGGCGGGATTCTTGCCCCAGTAGTAATACAGCGCGGTATTGCCCATCTCGACCGTGCCGTTGGAGACGGCGTCCAGCACCTGCAAGCCGGGCACGATCTCGCCGGCGGCGAACGGCTGGATCTGGAAGCGGTTGTCGGTGATCTCGGCGACGCGCTTGCAGAAGAATTCACACCCGCCATAGAGCGTATCGAGTGCCTTCGGCCAGCTCGCCGCGAGCCGCCACCTGACCTCCGGCATCGATTGCGCGACCGCGGGCGCGGCGACCGCCGTCGCAGCCAGGCCGACGCCGCCTGCCTTCAAGAATTCACGACGTTTCATGCGTATCCCTCCTGTGTGCCGATACCTCGACAAGGGGAACGATCTTGGTGTCGTCTTTCTTCGCCGATCGATCGACGTTCTGTGATGAATGTGTCCGGTGGCCCTCGACGGGCTCTTGTTGTGGAAATCCGAGTTTCCGGTTCCGCCGGTCAGGATGATCGTTTGCCGGAGGAAATCAAGCGCCTGCCTTCGTTGCAGGTGCGAAGGACAATCGGCGCTGTCGGTCTCATCCGATACCCGCCGCGATGGCTGCCGGCCCTGCTGCGATCTGCTACGCAGGCGGGTGGGTTGATGGGAGTTCAAGGACATGGCCAACAAGAAAATCGTGGTTGCCGGCGCAACCGGCCTCGTGGGCAACGCCGCCTTGCGACACTTCGGCGCATCCGACGATTGCGAGCGCATTGCGCTGTCGCGCCGCAAGCCACGCGATCTCTACGGCGCACGGCATGTGCGAATCGATCTCACCAGCGTGGAGGATTGCCGTCGCGCCGCGGCCGAGCTCGCCGGCGCAACGCACCTGATCTACGCCGCGCTCTATGAGGCGCCCAGCCTGGTCGATGGCTGGCGCGATGCCGGGCAGATCGAAACCAACGACCGGATGCTGCGGAATTTGATGGGCGTGCTCGAACCCGTCGCGCCCGATCTCAAGCATGTCGCGCTGCTGCAGGGCACCAAGGCCTATGGCGTGCATGTCCGGCCGCTCACGGTGCCGGCGCGCGAGGGCCGTTCCGAGATGTACGAGCAGCCGAATTTCTATTGGGCACAGGAGAATTTCTTGCGCGAGCTGCAGCGGGGCAAGAACTGGCACTGGAGCATCCTGCGCCCGGTCCTGATCATCGGCGAAGCGATGGGCGGCGCGATGGACCTGATCCCGCCGCTCGGCGTCTACGCGGCGGTGCTGCGCGCGCAGGGCAGGCCGCTGGATTATCCGGGCGGCGCGCCGCGCGTCGCGCAAGCGGTCGATGTCGATCTGCTGGCACGCGCGATCGCCTGGTCGGGCGGCGCCGAGGCCGCGCGCAATGAAGCGTTCAACGTCACCAATGGCGACGTCTTCACCTGGGAAAATATCTGGCCGGCGGTCTCGGACGCGCTCGAGATGACGCCGGGCCGGCACGTGCCGCTGTCGCTGGCGCAGGAGTATCCGAAATGGATCGCGCCGTGGGACGAATTGCGCAGGACGCACGACCTGATCGCGCCCGGCCTGGAGGAATTCGTCGGCCTGTCCTTCCAATATGCCGATTACAGCATGCGCTACGGACAGACTGAATCGGGTCCGCCGTCGATCGTCTCGACGGTGAAGATCAACCAGGCCGGCTTCACCGAGATGATGGATACGGAAGCCATGTTCCGGAAGTGGTTCAGGCTGGCGAAGGCGAGCCGGCTGCTGCCGTAGTTAGGAATCAGTCTAGCCGCTCCCTCGCCCCGCTCTTGCGGGGAGAGGGTTGGGGTGAGGGGCATCTATCCGGCGAGCACTTCGCCGCTTGTTGAGCAGTTTGCCTCGCCCCTCACCCGGATCACACCGGACGATGCTTCGCATCGCCGGGGCGATCCGACCTCTCCCCGCAAAGAGCGGGGAGAGGTGAAGGGCACACTCGCTCTTTCGGCGAGCGGAGCGACCGAAGACGTTACCGCGAAAACGCCTGCTCCATCGCCTTGCGCGTCTTGATCGTATCGTTGCTCTCGTCGACCTCGACATCGCTCCAACGCACCACCGCGCCATGGGCGACGTCGCTCTTCAGCTTCACCCGATGGGCGAGCCCGATCGGCAATGCGCCGGCGGCGAGGCTGGCGGCGGCCGGCATCAGCTTGCCCCACACCGTGTAGCCGCCTTCGCCGTCGAGCATCTCGCCGGCGCGCAGATTGCGCTTGGCCACCGCTGCGACGTCGCCGCGGAAGCCGCGCGGCTGCCCGGTCGGCTCGTTGCGCAGCGCCGCCGACAGCACGGAGATGTTCAGCTCGAGTCCGATCAGATGATACGGCTTGTACATCGCCGCATAGCGGCCGGAGGCGTCGGTCTTGAGGCCATACTGCTTGAAGCAATCGGCGGCATAATCGTTGGGCGCCTCCAGCACGACATAAACGCCCCAGCGCAGATCGCGAAACACCGGACGGCCGTCGCGCTCCAGCGACGACACCACTTCGACGATGCCGGATTTCTCCAGCACGCCGCCCTTGTCGCGCGGCCGCATCACATGCGGCAGATCGTCGACGCCGCACGGCGGGAACAGCAATCCCTCCGACGGCACGTCGAGGGTGCAGGCATTGGCGATCGCCGCCATCTCGATCGCGGATTTGGTGCCGTCGAGGAAGGAGTTGAACATCTGCGGATTCATGCCGGCGGATTGCGCCTCGCCGGCGGTGAGCCCGTAATGCTGCCACACACCGTCCGGGGTGACGTCGTGATAGGCCGGCAGGTACTTCGTGCCTTTGCCGGCAGCGACGACGCGGAAGCCTGTCGCGCGGGCCCAGTCGACCATCTCGGCCGTCAGCGCCGGCTGGTCGCCATAGGCCAGCGAATAGACCACGCCGGCCTTGCGTGCCTCCTCGGCGAGCAGCGGCCCCGCCAGCACATCGGCCTCGACATTGACCATCACGACATGCTTGCCGGCGGCAATCGCCGCGCGGGCATGGCGGATGCCGACGGCGGGATTGCCGGTCGCTTCCACCACGACATCGAATGCGCCGCCGGCGATCGCACGTGCACCGTCGTCGGTGAAGGTGGTGGCGCTGATCCGCGCGTCGTCCCAGCCGACGGTGCGGCACGCCTCGCGGGCGCGGTCGCGGTCGAGATCGACGATCACGGGCACCTCAAGCCCCGGCGTGTGCGGCACCTGCGACAGGAACATCGAGCCGAATTTTCCGGCGCCGATCAGGACGACGCGTACCGGCTTGCCGGCGGCGGCGCGGGTTTTGAGGAGGTGATGCAGGTTCATGATGCTTTCCAAACAAAAGGGTCGTTCCGGGGCGCGTGAAACGCGAACCCGGAACCTCGAGATTCCCCGATGCGCAATTGCGCATCTGAGGTTCGACGCTAACGCGCCGCCGCGGAATGACGGCCGATTCTTACTCCGCTGCCTGCCGCGGTGCACGGGCGAGCCGCAGCAGCGCGTCGTCGGCAACCGTCTGGATCGGCCTGAAGTCGCGGTGCGCGATGTAGTCGGGCCGCGTCGGGGTGCGGATGTAGTTCGAGACCGCGTTCAGCGTCAGGTAGACGATCTTGCGCGGATAGGGCGTGATGTTGCCGCTCGATCCGTGCACCAGATTGCCGTGGAACATCAGCATGCCGCCGGGCTTTCCGGTCGGCGCGACGATGCCGCCCTGCTTCACCAGGCGGGTCACCGTCTCTTCGTCCAGCGTCCACAGCGGGTAGGATGTGGTTTCGAGATCGTGCGAGGCCTTTAAATCGCCCGCGGTCTGGCTCTGCGGCACCAGCATCAGCGGGCCGTTGATCGGCATCACCTCGTCGAGGAAGATCGCGATGTTCATCGCGCGCGGCTCCGGCATGCCGTCATCGCGCTTCCAGGTGCCGTAGTCCTGGTGCCACTGCCAGACGTCGCCGGTGAAGGCCGCCTTCGCGTTGATCTTGAACTGATGCATGTAGACCTTCTCGCCGAACAGCTGCTCGATGGGGTCGATCATGCGCGGATGCGCGCCGAGGGTGCCGAACGCCTCATTGTAGAGATGCGCGGCGAAGGCCGTGCGCGGCGCGCCGCTCTTCTCGCGCCACACCTCGGGACGGTTGGCGTCATAGATCGAGACTGCCTCGCGCGCGAGGAAATCGACCTCTTCCTGGCTGAACAGCTCGGGCAGGAACAGCCAGCCTTCGCGATGGAAAAATTCGACCTGCTCTTGGGTCAGTTTCATGGTGCTTTCCTCCTGTTGTTATTGTCATTCCGGGGCGATGCGTGAACGTCACGCCGCCACGTCGATTGCCCTCAGCTTCTCCTCGGTCATCCGTCCTGCCGTCTGCGCATGCGCCAGCGCGGCGGCTTCTGCCGCTGCGGCATTGCCGGAAAAAACATGCGCGGCGATGGTCTCGTGCTCGGTCCAGGCGCTGCCGCGGTAATCGAGCTCGGCGAGCACGGTCGCCATCGAGCGGCGCATATGCGGCCATTGCGGCGCGATCATCTCCTCGATCGCGGAATTGCCGGCGAGGCGATAGATCGCGCTGTGGAAATCGACGTCGAGTGCGATCAGGCGCGCCAGCGGCGTGCCGTCGTCGATCGCGCGTCCGGCTTCGAGCGCGGCTTCGAGCTGCGTACGTGCCGCGGCATCCTCCTTTACACGCGTAGCGGCAAGCCGTGCCGCCAGCGCATCGATGGCGCCGCGGACTTCATAGAGTTCGCGGATGCGCTGCGGATCGAGCTGCGTCACCTCGAAGCCGCGTCTGCCGCTCTCCGCGACGAGGCCCTGGCGATGCAACAGATGTAGCGCGTGCGAAATCGGCTGGCGCGAGACGCCGAGCCGATCGGCAAGTTCGTTCTGGGTGATGCGCTGGCCAGGCAGCAGCGTGCGGTCGATGATCGCTTCGAGCAATCGCCCGTAAACCTGGTCGATGAGATTTGGAAGCGGGTCCAACGGGATCATACCGACTGTCCAGTTTGGAATACGGAATTCCGTGTTCGAAAATGAGGTTACTGCGGGTTGGGGGAGCGGTCAAGGCTCCGGTTTGCGACCACGCTAAGCGATTGAGAATGGGCCGGTTTTTGACCGGGCCGCGCTGCGGCAGCCGTCCCAACGTCGTGATGGCCGGCCGTCCGCGTCTTTTTTGATGTAGGACCAGAGACGCGGATGCCCGGGACAAGCCCGGGCATGACGAGTTTCTCGGAAACGCTACTTCGCCTTGCCCAGCTCCATCAGTATCCGCGTCATCAGATAAAGCCGCGGCACGATCGAGTTGGTGTCGATGTACTCGTCGCGGGCGTGATAGCCCCAGCCGGCGAGGCCGAAGCTTTCGACCACGACGGCCTTGCCGCTGCGCGCGGCGTAGCCGGCGTCGGTCGCGCCGCCGGTCATTTCCGCGATGTCGAGCGTGCGCCCGAGCTCGGTGTAGATCGCCTGTCCCTGCCTGGCGAGCGCGCGGCCGCGATCATCGGCGACGAAGGGCGGACGGCCCGCGACGACCTTCACGGTCACCTCGGTGTCCGCGATCAGTCTGTTCTTCACTTTCTCGTCGAGCGCGGCCTGCAGCTTCTGCACGCCGTCGGGAATGGTGAGGCGGATGTCGGCACCGGCTGTGGCATGATCGGGGATCTGGTTGCGCACGGTGCCGGCCTTCGCGGTGGTCCAGTTCAGCTGCGTGCCCGGAATCGATTTCGCAACGTCCTGGGTCTGCAGCAATTGATGCGCGAGCTCGATCAGCGCGTTGCGGCCGAGCTGCGGCGCGGCGCCGGCATGCGAGGCCTTGCCCTTCACATCGATCGTGCCGGTGGCGGTGCCGCTGGCGCCGAGCAGCAGGCTTTCATTTTTCGCGACCGGCGGCGCCACCGTCGGCTCGAAGGACAGCACCACGTCGTGCTGGTCGGCGAGCTCGGCGATGATCTCGCCGGAGCCGATCGAGCCGACCTCCTCATCCGGATTGAACGACACCGTGAGCTTGGCGTAGTCGCGCCAGCCTGCATCGTTCAGGATCTTCAGTGAATGCAGGATGACGGCGATGCCGCCCTTGTCGTCGGCAATGCCGGGTCCATAGATCCTGTTGCCGTCGACCTTGTAGGGCTGGGTGTCGAGGATGCCGTGCTCATACACCGTGTCCATATGCGCGATCAGCATCAGCTTCTTCGTGCCGGTGCCCTCAAAGGTGCCGATCACCATGCCGGCGCCGGCGCCCTTCGTGGTCTTGCGGCGTTCGGTCTTGGCGCCGAGCGCCTTCAGCCGTGCCTCGGTGTAGTCGGCCATCTTCTTCAGGCCTTCGACATCGCTGGAGCCCGATTCGATCAGCACCATGTCGTGCAGGCTCTCGATCACCGCCGGCTGGGCCTGCTCGGCGGCCGCACGTAGTTTTTCGTCTGCGGCGGCTAAGGCGGAGGAGGAGGCAAGGGCGAGCAGGCCGGCCGACGCGAGCAATTTGATGGACAGTTTCATGATTGTCCTCCCTGCGCAGATGCAGAGAGACATTAGCATTGCGACTTGTCTGCCTCCAGCTGTGTCAGCTGCGCTCAAGCACCTCGACATCGAAGGTCTCGATCTCCGAGGCGTCGGCGGTCGCATCGATCGCCGCGATCCGGTCGCCTGAGATCGTGACCCGCAGCACAATGCGCAGCGCGCCGCCGAAGATGACGGCAACGCCGATCCCGCCGTCGACCAGCGCGGGCTTCGCCGCCTGTGCGCGTCCCTTGAAGCTTTCGGCCACCGCTGTGGCGCCGCGGATCACCGGCAGCGAGCCGAGCCGCTGCGCTGCCTGATCGGCGCGCACCACGACGTCCGGCGCCAGCACGGCCAGCAGCCCTTCGAAATCGCCGTTGCGGGATGCCGCGAGGAAGGCCTCGACGATGCCGCGCTGCCGGCTGAGATCGGCATCCGGTGCGGGCGGCGTACCCTGCACGCGACGCCTGGCACGGCTGGCGAGCTGCCGCGCGGCGGCCGGCGTGCGCCCGACGATCGGCGCGATCTCCTCGAACGGCACCGCGAACATGTCGTGCAGCACGAAAGCCAGCCGCTCGGCCGGCGCCAGCGTTTCCAGCACCACGAGCAGCGCCGCGCCGACGGAATCGGCCATCTCGGTCTCGCGCTCGGACGGATTGTCCGCGATCGGCTCCGGCACATGTGGGCCGATCGGCTCCTCGCGGCGCGATTTGCGCGAGCGCAGCATGTCGAGGCAGATGCGCGCGATCACCGTGGTCAGCCAGCCCCCGAGATTGTCGACCGCCGCCGTGTCGGTGCGGCCGAGCCGCAGCCAGGTTTCCTGCACGGCGTCGTCGACCTCCGCCGTCGAGCCCAGCATGCGATAGGCCACCGCCCGCAAGCGCGGCCGGTTGGCCTCGAACTGTTCGGTGAGAAAATTTCTCTCGTCCATCGGTCACATTCCCTTTGTCCACTCCGTCATGGCCATGACGAACGAAACTGCGCCGATGTGACAACAGATCGGCACGGCGCCGTCAAAAAGGCAAATCAGGAGAATGACATGATGAAAGCCCGCATGAACCACCCGGTGATGGTTGTTCCCGAGGCTATGAAGGCGCTGCAGGCGCTGAGCGAGAGCACCAAGCAGGCTTTGCCGGAAAAGCTGCTGGAACTGGTGCATCTGCGCGCCAGTCAGATCAATGGCTGCAGCGTCTGCGTCGATATGCACCCGAAGCTCGCCCGGCGCGCCGGCGAGACCGACGAGCGGCTGTTCGCGGTCGGTGCCTGGCGCGACGCGCCGTATTTCACCGAGGCCGAGCGCGCCGCGCTGGCGCTGACCGAAGCGGTGACCCGGCTCAGCGACCGCGAGGATCCGGTGACGGACGCGGTGTGGGACGAGGCGGCGAAGCACTTTGACGAGCAGCAGCTCGCGTCCCTGGTGCTGGGGATCGCGGCGATCAACGTCTGGAACCGGCTGAATGTCGCCGTGCGTCAGCCGGTCGGCGCCTGGAAGGTGTGATCTGCTCCCTCTCCCCGTACTTCACGGGGAGAGGGTTGGGGTGAGGGGCTCTCTCCCCGAGTGGTGTGGTCGGATAGACCTGTACCCCCTCACCCGGATCGCATCTCGCGATGCGATCCGACCTCTCCCCGCAAGCGGGGCGAGGTGAAAAGGGGCACCGCCTATGCCGCCAGAAACTCCAGCACGATCTCGCAGTAGCGCTGCGGGGCCTGTTCGAACATCGGATGGGTGGTGCCCGGGATCATCTCGGTGCGCGAACCCTTCACATTGGCGGCGAGCGCGTGCAGCACCTTCGGCAGCACGCCCTTGGTGTTGGCGCCGCCGATGAACAGCGTCGGCGTCTTGATCGCTTCCGCGTCCGCCTTCGAGAATGGCGGGCGCTGGTCGCGGGTCTGGCCGATCAGCGTGGTCGCATTGTCGCGCAACAGCTGCTTGGAGGTCGCCGGAATCCGTTTCCACGCGCCGGGGCCTTCGAGCGCGTCCATGAAGATCTGCAAGCCGCCGTCGATGTCGCCTTTGGCGATCTCCGCCGCGCATGCCGCGAAGCGTGCCGCCAGCGGTGAGGGGCCCGGCTTGAAATCGGGATCGAGGGTTTCGTCGAGCTCGCCGCCGGGCTCGGCAAGGATCAGCTTGCGCAACAGGTCGGGCCGCCGCTGCGCGGCGCGGAAGCAGATATGGCCGCCGCGGGAATGCCCCATCAGGTCGACCGGTCTGGTGTCGAATTCTTCGATAAAGGCGATCACATCGTCGACGTGCTGCGCGATCGAATAGGTGTCGCCGATGCCGTCCCAGTGCGCCGGGAAGAAATGCCGCAGGCTGACCGCGATCACGCGGTGCCGCCGCGTCAGCGGGCCGAGCACCGCCGACCAGATCCGGAAGTCGCACAGCGAGCCGTGCACGCAGACCAGCGGCGGGCCCTCTCCGACATCGAGATAGGGCATGTCGAAACCGTTGACGTGGATGCTGTGCATTTTGGGCTCGCGGAGAGGCAGGAGATGTTGTTGATTTGGCCGAAGTTCCCACGGAATTCGGGTGGATAGCAACATTCTCCAAGCCTAGATTCCGGATCAACAGCAGGCTCACGCGAGAGCCGAAGGGAACATCTGGAGCGAGCCATGACCGGCCAGCATTTTGCAATCTTCGAGACCATGATCGGCGCCTGCGGCGTCGTCTGGGGCGAGCACGGCGTCACCGGCGTGCAGCTGCCGATGGGCACCGAGGAGAAGACTCGCAAGCGGATTGCCCAGCGCAACGGCGAGGTCACCGAGGCGGCGCCGCCGGCCGAAGTGCAGCACGCGATCGACGGCATGATCGAGCTGCTCGCCGGCAAGCCGAACGACCTTGCCGACATCGTGCTCGATCTCGACGGCGTGCCGGAGTTCAACCGCGGCGTCTACGACATCGCGCGGAAAATTCCGCCGGGCAAGACCATGACCTATGGCGACATCGCCAAGCAGCTCGGCGGGGTCGAACTGTCCCGCGATGTCGGCCAGGCGCTCGGCCGCAACCCGTGCCCGATCGTGGTGCCTTGCCACCGCGTGCTTGCGGCGGGCAACAAGCCGGGCGGCTTCTCGGCCAATGGCGGCGTCGTCACCAAGCTGAAGATGCTGCAGATCGAAGGCGCGATCGTGAACCACACGCCGAGTTTGTTTGATTGAGGTGCGCGCGCTCTTATCCTCCCCTGGAGGGGGAGGATCGGTTCGCATGAAATGCGAACCGAGGTGGGGTGAAGGTCTCTCGTAACGGGCGCTGCCCGCGTTGAGAGATCACCCCACCCCGTCTCACATTGCGCTGCGCTTCATGTGAGCCGACCCAGAGAGCGAGCTACGCTCGTCTCGACCCCTCCAGGGGAGGGTGGCAGAATGCGACTATCGCGAGTTTGGCTCACGTCACACCGTCTCGCATACGAACCCGCTGCCCTTCCGCCTGATCTTGCCGATCGACGGCGAAGGGAAATGGGCGGGGCAGCACAGCGTGTCGGTGTCGCAATAACGCTCCAGGAAGCCGCGCCGCGTCTTCGCGGCTTGCGCCTGGTCGACATCGAACTTCGCCGACAGCTCCGGATAATGCGTCTGGATCGGCGAGTGCATCAGATCGCCCGAAAAGACCGCAGCGTCCTTGCCGCGGCCGAAGGCGAAGGCGACGTGGCCCGGCGTGTGGCCGGGCGTCGGCAGGATGCGGGCGTGGTCGCCGATCGCAAAGTCATGGCCGACGATCTCGGCCCGCTTGGCCTCGACCACCGGCAGCACGCTGTCCACGAAAGGCGGGACTTCCGCCTTCGCGTTGCTCTCGGTCCAGTAGTCGAACTCGGCCTTGTCGAACACGTAGCGCGCATTTGGAAAGGTCGGCACCCAGCGGCCGTTCTCCAGCCGCGTGTTCCAGCCGACATGATCGACATGCAGATGCGTGCACATCACATAGTCGATGTCACCGACCGAAAAGCCGGCTGACGCCAGACTGCGCAGATAGTTGTCGTCGTCTTCATGTTCCATTTCGGCCGCGCCGGCCGCGGCTTGTCGTTGCCGATACAGCTGTCGATCAGGATGGTGTGGTGCGGCGTCTTCACGACATAGGACTGGAACGCCAGGATCAAGGTGTCGCTGTCGTCGAGTGCACCGGTGGCCTGCATCCAACCGCGGTTCTCGGCGAGCACGTCCGGCGTCAGTCCGGGCAGCATGTCGTGCGCGGGCAGGAACGTGGTCTCCTGCTCGACGATGCGATGAATGGTGAGATCGCCGGCGGCAAACTTCAGGCTCATGGTGATTCCTTGGGTTAGCGTTTTCGAGCGAGGTGGAGTCCGGTTCGCGTGAAGAAAACGCGCAGGAAAGTTCTAGTGCGCGTCGCGCACGGCGGGAATGATGATGTTGGCAAGGATATCCATCGCCGCAAGGCCTTCCTTCGGCTGGCCGTACCGGGCTGCCGTCGTCATCATCACAAGGTCGAGATCACGACAATGACGGCGAGATATTGACCGGTCGTGGGTTGAGCCCGGCCGGCGATGCACAAGACCTGCGCCGGGAGGTGAGAGTCGGGGAGGCATTCGCGCGTCACATGCTCCCCGCTGTTGCCGTGGTCACGCCGCCGGCGGCGCCGAGATCTTCACCGACGGCCGCTCCAGCATCTTCTGGTAGAAGGCGTCGAGCTTGGGATAGGCCTTGCGCCAGCCGCAATCGGCGAAGCGGAAATCGGCATAGCCGAGCACGCACACGAGGCCGATCTGCGCGATGTCGAAGGACGAGCCGTTCAGCACGTCCGGCCGGTTCTCGAACCGCGCCATGCCGGCCCAGGCCCTGTTCCAGTGATCGTCGTGCCAGGCCTGCCACAGCGAGCCCTGCGGCCGCACCATCTTCTCGTAGCGGCACAGCAGCATGGAATCGAGCATGCCGTTGAGCAGGGAATGATCGGTCTTCAGCTTCCAGCGCCGCGGGCCGTAGCCCGGGATCAGCCGGCCGCCGCCGAGCTCGTTGAGATATTCGACGATGACATAGGAATCCAGAATCACGTCGCCATGGTCGAGGATCAGCACCGGCAGCTTCTTCAGCGGTGAGATCTTGGAATATTCGTCGTTGGCCGTGCCCGGTGCGACGGTCGCCGGCACCAGCTCGATCTTGTCGATCAGGCCAAGCTCGATCGCCGCGATGCGCACCTTGCGGGCGAACGGGGAGGCGGGAGAGAAGGTGAGTTTCATGGAGATGACCTCTTTACGAACACACAGTCGTCATCCTGAGAGACCGTGAATGTATGACTCTCGATGACGCAACATACTCGATGTCGTCCCGGCCTAGTGCGCAATTGCGCACGGGAGCCGGGACCCATAACCACCGAAGGTCATTGTTGCGCGACGCTGGGGCCACAGCCTTCTAACAACTCAACCCTGTGGTTATGGGTCCCGGCTTTCGCCGGGACGACGAGGGGAGAGATTGCGCTGTATCCCCGTAAACTACGCCCCAACGATTTCCTGGCGCTGCTCGCCGAGGCCTTCGATGCCGAGCGTCACGACGTCGCCGACATTGAGATATTGCGGCGGCTTCATGCCGGTGCCGACGCCGGGCGGGGTGCCGGTCGTGACGATGTCGCCGGGCAGCAGCGTCATGAACTGCGAGACGTAGGAGATGCACTTCGCCATCGTGAAGATCATGGTCGAGGTCGTGCCGGTCTGGCGGCGCTGGCCGTTGACGTCGAGCCACATCGACAGCTTCTGCACGTCGGCGATTTCATCCTTGGTGACGAGCCACGGGCCGACCGGGCCGAACGTGTCGTGCGACTTGCCCTTGGTCCACTGTCCGAGGCGCTCGATCTGGAAGTTGCGCTCGGAGACGTCGTTGCAGATGCAGTAGCCGGCGACGTGGTTCAGCGCGTCGGCCTCCGAGACATATTTGGCGCGGGTGCCGATGATGGCGGCGATCTCGACTTCCCAGTCGAGCTTGGTCGAACCGCGCGGCTTCTCGACCGGATCGTTGGGACCGGACAGCGCGGTGTTGGCCTTCAGGAAGAAGATCGGCTCGGACGGGATCGGGTTGCCGGTTTCCTTGGCGTGGTCGGAATAATTCAGGCCGATCGCGACGAATTTGGAGATGCCGGTGACGGGGGCGCCGAAGCGCGGCTTGCCGGCGACGGCGGGCAGGGAGGCGGGATCGAGGGCAGCAAGCTTCTTCAGCGATTCCGGCGTGTAGGCGTCGCCGGTCAGGTCCTTCAGATGGGCCGAGAGGTCGCGGAGCTGGCCGGATTTGTCGATCAGACCGGGCTTTTCCGCACCCTTTTCGCCATAACGAACAAGCTTCATATTGATCACTCCCTACGATGTCCTGAGGATTGTTACTGGTATACCTCGACACGCTTCATGGAACAGCGCGCCAGGAAATTCAACCGCCCTGAGCGCGCTGCATTGCTGCCAAGCCTTATTTCAAGGCCATTTCGGTCCAATCAGCCCAGCGCGATAAACCTGAACGCGTCGCCGTCGCGCCTGATGTGGCCGGCATTGAAATGCCCGCCGATCACCAGCGTGGGCGTATCGGCAAAGCGCGAGAACAATTCGTGCCGCGTGGCGGCCGATTGCTTCTGATCGGAGTCCGCGGTCGACGACCAGTCGAGGTGGTACATCTGGCAGGGATGATGCGCGACGTCGCCGGTCAAGAGGCCTTCCTCGCCGCCGGACCTGATGTGGATGCTGATATGGCCGGGGCTGTGTCCCGGCGTCGGGATCAGCGTGATCTCCTCGGTCAGCCGGTGGTCGCTCGGCACCAGCTCGGCCTTGCCGGCATCCGCGATCGGCTTCACGGAATCGGCGAACACAGCGGCATGCGCGGGATCGTCGCTATGGTCGCGCCAGTGCTCGTATTCGGTCTTGCCGAACACGTAGCGCGCATTGGCGAAGGTCGGCACCCATTTGCCGCCGACGAGCTTGGTGTTCCAGCCGACATGGTCGACATGCAGATGCGTGCACAGCACGGTGTCGATGCTGTCGGGCGCAAATCCGGCGGCGGTCAACTTCTCCAGGAACGGATCGCTGCGGTTGTTCCAGGTCGGCACGTTGCGGCCCTGCTTGTCGTTGCCGAGCCCGGTGTCGACGATGATGCGCTGCTCCGGCGTCTCCACCAGCAGCGAATGGATCGACATTTTCAGCCGGCCGTCCTCGTTGGCGAAATGCGGGATCAGCCAGGGCAGGCTCTGGATCTCCTCCCGGCCGGCCAGCGGCAGGATGAAGCGGGTGCTGCCGACGGTCTCGAGCTCGACGACTTTCGTGATCCTGACCTTGCCTACGGTCCAGTGCATGCGGCGTGTCCTCTATTTTTTTGTTGCTCTTGCCGGACCATGCGGGTTTCCGCACGCCGACGCAATGGATCAAGTCGGCGCCTCCTGCGTTACCGCCTCGTTGGACGAAGGAGTGTGCAATGCCGGAACTCGCAATCTCCCCTGAAAAGGTCGGCTTCTTGATCGAGAAGGCGCGCGAATTCGACGTCAAGGAGGGGCTCGTCGATCCCGACTCCGGCTCGAACGGCGCCGACGACGACATGATCGATGTGCTGGAAGATGACGGCAGGGACCCGGTGGCGCGCGAGATCACCGGCTTCATCAACGCGCTCAGCGAGGACGAGCAGGTCGACCTCGTCGCCCTGATGCGGCTCGGCCGCGGCGACGGCACGATTGAGGAATGGGCCGATCTCCGCCGCGAGGCGGCGCGCGGACGCACCGGCCATGTCGCCAACTATCTGTTGGGCGAGCCGATGCTCGGCGATCTCCTAGCCGAAGGACTCGACGAGTTTGGCCTGGGGCCGAGCGACGAACGCATCACGCCGATCCACTAAGGATGCGGCTCCTTGCTTACCTCGCCCCGCTTGCGGGGAGAGGTCGGAATTCAAGCGTAGCTTGAATTCCGGGTGAGGGGGGCCTCCGCAATCTTTGCCTTCACCGTCTTTGCGGTGACAGCCCCTCACCCCAACCCTCTCCCCGTAAGAACGGGGAGAGGGAGTAGGAAGGAGAAACCGTGCTATCGCGCGCAGTCGACGATCACGGTGCCGATCTTGTCGCCCTTCTCGACGGCGAGATGGGCGTCGGCGGTCTCGGCGAGCGCGAATTGCCCGGCGATATTGTGCACGCGGGTGCCCGACGCCAGCCATTTGGTGACGTCGGCCTGCGCGGCCGCGAGCAGCGGCGGCGGCAGCGCGAACAGCACCAGCGAGCGCACGGTGATGCATTTCTCCATTAATTCGCGCACCGGCAGCGTGGGGGTGCGGTTGCCGTTGGTGGCGTAGACTGCGATCGTCGAGTTCATCGCCATGATCTTCAGCGTGGTCGCGAGATTGCCGCCGAAATCGACGTCGATCACGCGGTCGACACCGCGGTTCTCGGTGAAGGCCATCACCTTCGAGACGACATCCTCGGTCCGGTAGTTGACGACCGTGTCGGCGCCGGCAAGCCGCGCCTCGACGTCCTTGACTTGCGAGCTCACCGTCGCGATTACGCGCGCGCCGCCCCACTTTGCCAATTGCACGGCATAGTGGCCGACTGCGCCGGCGCCGCCGGTAACCAGCACCGTCTGCCCCGAGATCGGGCCGTCCGCAAACAGCGCGCACCACGCCGTCATGCAGGGGATGCCGAGCGTAGCACCTGCCGCGAACGACACGTCCTGCGGCAGCGGCGTCACCAGGTAATCGGCGAGCGTGATGTATTCGGCCGCGGTGCCGAAGGCGCGGCCGTTGCGCTGGCCGTTGAACAGCCAGACGCGGTCGCCGACGGCAAAGCGCGTGACGCCTTCACCGACCTGGTCGATGATCCCGGCACCGTCGCTGTTCGGGATCACGCGCGGGAATTCCATCGCGCGATAGTTGCCGCTTCGGCGGCCGACATCGGCCGGGTTGACGCCGGACGCCTCGAGGCGAACCCGGACTTCACCGGGACCAGCCTCGGGCGTCGGCATCTCGCCGACGGTAAGCACCGTCGGCGCCGCGCCGGTCCGTTCGTACCAAACAGCTCTCACAACGTACCTGGGAAAGCACCGCCGTCGAGCAGCAGGTTCTGCCCGGTGATGAAGCCGGCCTTGGCGCCGCACAGGAATGCGCAGGCATAGCCGAATTCGTCGGGATGGCCGAAGCGGCCCGCGGGATTCAGCTTGGCGCGTTCGGCCAGCACCTGCTCGGCCGAAATGCCGCGCTTCTCGGCCTCGGGCTTCGCGGTGCCGCGCAGGCGGTCGGTCTCGAACGGGCCCGGCAGCAGGCCGTTGATGGTGACGTTGTTGATCACGGTCTTGCGCGACAGGCCGGCGACGAAGCCGGTGAGGCCGGCGCGGGCGCCGTTGGACAGGCCGAGGATCTCGATCGGTGCCTTCACCGCGGCCGAAGTGATGTTGACGATGCGGCCGAACTTGCGCGCCATCATGCCGTCGACGGTCGCCTTGATCAGCTCGATCGGCGTCAGCATGTTGGCGTCGATCGCCTTGATCCAGTCGTCGCGGGTCCAGTTGCGGAAATCGCCCGGCGGCGGCCCGCCGGCATTGTTGATCAGGATGTCCGGGTCGGGGCAGGCCTTGAGCACGGCTTCGCGTCCCGCCGCCGTCGTGATGTCGCCGACGATCTCGGTGACGGTGACACCGGGATGCGCTTTGCGGATTTCGTCGGCGGTCTGCTTCAGCGCCTCGGCGCCACGTGCCGTCAGGGTGACATGCACCCCCTCATTGGCGAGCGCGATCGCGCAGGCGCGGCCCAGTCCCTTGCTCGATGCGCATACGATGGCGCGGCGGCCTTTGATTCCAAGATCCACGGTTCACTCCCTGTGATGTCGGTCGGTTTGTAAAGGTTTGATGGCACCAGTCTAGCCAAGCTCGGCGGCGCCGATAAGGGACGTGCAATGCATATGTGCATGCCGGACAGGAACAGTGCGGTGGGCTGGCGCCCTAGATGCGTTGCTCGCGCCGCAGCCGCTCGATCGCCATGGTGGCTTCGGGCGGCAGCGAGCGGAAGCCGGCCTGTCCGGCCGCGGAGAACAACGGCCGCAATTGCGATCCGTTGAGGAATTGCGGCTGCCTGGCGAGCGGCACCAGCTGATCGAACACCAGCACCAGCGTGGTCACGACGAGACCGACCCTGATGGCGCCGAGCAGCGCGCCGCCGAGACGGTCGCCGATCCCGATCTCCGCGCCGATAGTGTCGTCGAGCATCGTCCGCGCCATCTTTCCGAGGATGACGCCGATCACGAGAAAGAGGCCGAACAGCAGCACGCCATTGGGCGGAAACGGCGACGACGGCAGCGTCGCGATGTGAGGCCCGATCATCGCCAGCGCGGCGACAGCAAGCGGCATGGCGACGAGATAGGCCAGGATCGTGACCGCGCTGCGCAACAGGCCGGTCGTGAAGCCGGTCGCCACCGCGAACACCAATCCGAGGATGACGGCAAGGTCGAAGAGATTCATGGATGAGGAATTCCTGCCCCAATCTCCTACTGTCCCCTGGGTTGATCAAATCTGCTTACATCAGGGACAATTGTCGCTATCACTCGTCCGCTTCAATCCGGGAACCTGTCGATGTCCGACCTATTCGATGTCAGTAAAGAAATCATCCTCATCACCGGCGCCTCGCAGGGGCTCGGGCGGCAATTCGCCCGCGTGCTGGCGGCACATGGCGCCGCGGTGGTGCTGGCCGCGCGCCAGACCGCGAAGCTGAAAAGCCTCGAGGAGGAGATCAAGGCCAAGGGCGGCCGCGCTGCCGCGGTGCAGATGGACGTCGCGGATACTTCCGGCATCGCGAAAGCACTCGACGCCGCGGAAGCCGCGCTCGGTCCGGTCACTGTCCTGATCAACAATGCCGGCATCGCGATCGAGAAGCTGTCGACGGAGCAGACCGAGGCGGATTGGGACGCCGTGATTGGCGCTAATCTGAAGGGCGCCTACTTCCTCGCCACCGAACTTGCGCGGCGCATGATGGCGCGCAAGCAGCCGGGCAATATCATCAACGTCGCGTCCGTGCTCGGACAGGGCGTGCTCAAGGCGGTGTCGCCCTATGCGATCTCCAAGGCCGGCATGATCCAGGGTACCAAGGCGATGGCGCTGGAGCTCGCCGGCAACAACATCCGCGTCAACGCGCTGGCGCCGGGCTATATCGATACCGAGATGAACCATGATTTCTGGTCGACGCCGGCAGGCGAGCGGCTCGCCAAGCGCATCCCGCAGCGCCGGGTCGGTGCCGAGTCCGATCTCGACGGCGCGATCATGCTGCTCGCCTCCAACGCCTCGCGCTACATGACCGGGACGGTGGTGACGGTGGATTCTTGCTGAACTAGCTTTGTAGCCCGGATGAAGCGTAGCGAAATCCGGGGAGCATGCGTGAAGGTCCCGGATTAGCTTCGCTTCATCCGGGCTACGATTCCAACGCATCAGGTCACGAGCACGGCCCGAGGCAGTCGGCGCGGTTTCTGGATAATAGAAGAATGCCGCTGATTTGCCCGACGAGTCAAGTCGCCGTGTCGAAGCCGGCAGCCCCCCGGCTCCTTTGCATGGGGTTGTTTTCGATATTTTGGCAATGCGGCCCTGCGACGGCAGCCTCATAGGGTGGGCAAAGGCGCTCTTGCGCCGTGCCCACCCTACGCATTTGGTCACCCCGCCCGCATCTCCGCCTTGATCATGTCGGCCGCCTTCTCGCCGATCATGATGGTCGGTGCGTTGGTGTTGCCGCCGATCAGGGTCGGCATGATCGAGGCGTCCACCACGCGCAGGCCTTCGAGCCCATGCACGCGCAGCTTCGGATCGACCACCGCGAGCGGATCGGCGGTGCCCATCTTGCAGGTGCCGACCGGGTGATAGACGGTGTCGACGCGCTCGCGCAGGATGCTGCGGATGTCGTCGTCGGTGCGCACGTTGGATGTGAAGACATCCTTCTGCTGCAGGGCGCGCAGCGCCGGCGCCTCCATCAGCCGCCGTGTGGTCTTGTAGCCCGCGACCATCGATTCGAGATCGTCTTCCTCGCCGAGGAAGTTCGGGTCGATCAGCGGCGCCTGCATCGGGTCACTGCCGGCCAGCGCGACGCTGCCGCGGCTTTTCGGCCGGAGCAGGCAGACATGGCAGGAGAAGCCGGTGCCGCCGTGGCGCTTGCGGCCGTGGTCGTCGACCATCGCCATGCCGAAATGCAGCTGGATGTCGGGGATGTCGAGATCGGGCCGCGTCTTCAGGAAGCCGCCGCATTCGGCGAAGTTCGAGGTGAGGGGACCGCGGCGCTCGCGCCGATATTGCATGATGGCGCGGATGAGCCGCGGCATGCCCTTCAGCGAGATGCCGGCGAAGTTCGGATTGTCGGACATGTAGCCGAAGATGAAGTCCGGATGGTCCTGCAGGTTTTGGCCGACGCCGGGCAGATGATGCACGCTGGCGAGGCCGTGCTTGCCGAGCGCTGCGGCATCGCCGACGCCCGACAGCATCAACAGCTGCGGCGACTGGAACGCGCCGGCGGCAAGCAGGACTTCGCGCCGCGCGCGGATTTGCTTCAGCTCCTTGCCCTGCCGGTATTCGACGCCGACCGCGCGCTTGCCCTCGAACAGGATGCGCGTCGCGTGCGCATTGGTTTCGACGCGCAGATTGGCGCGCCTGCCGATATGCGGATGCACATAGGCGCGTGCCGCGCTCCAGCGCTCGCCGTTGCGTTGCGTCACCTGGTAGATGCCGAGGCCCTCATGGTCCTCGGCATTGAAATCCTCGCGGATGCGGAATTGCGCCTCCTGCGCCGCCTGCAGGAAGGTCTGCTGGATCGGATTGCCGGAGCGCAGCTTGTTGACGGCGAGCGGGCCGCCCTTGCCGTGATACTCGCCGTCGAAATCGGAATTGTCTTCCGAGCGCTTGAAATAGGGCAGCACGTCGGCGAACGCCCAGCCGGCATTGCCGAGCGCGGCCCAGTGGTCGTAGTCGGCGCGATGGCCGCGAATGTAGACCATCGCGTTGATCGCCGAGGAGCCGCCGAGCCCCTTGCCGCGCGGCTGGTAGCCGATGCGGCCGTTGAGCCCCTTCTGCGGCACCGTGTTGAAGGCCCAGTTGTTGACGGTGCCCGCGACCATCAGCACCAGCGCGCCGGGCGTGGTGACGACCCAATTGTCGTTGGTGCCGCCGGCATCGAGCAGCGCCACCGACGTCGCCGGATCCTCCGACAGCCGCCCCGCCACCGCGCAGCCGCCGGAGCCCGCGCCCACCACCACGAAATCGAATGTGTCAGTCACGTTTACCCCATTTCCTATTTGTCATTCCGGGGCGATGCGTCAGCATCGAACCCGGAATCTCGAGGTTCCCCGATGCGCAATTGCGCATCTGTGGTTCGCTTCGCGCCCCGGAACGACAGCACTTCTACGACAACATCCGCATCAGCTTCTCCAGCCGCGCGACCTTCGCGCCATAGGGCGGATAGAGATCGGCAAGCCGGTTGAAGCGCGAGCGGTAGAACACCGGCTTGAATTTGGTCAGCGTCTTGAATCCCCACTCGCCGTGATAGGCGCCGGTGCCGGAGGCGCCGACGCCGCCCATCGGTTGATAGGCCTGCGCGAAGTGGAACAGGCAATCATTGACGGTGACGCCGCCGGACACCGTACGCGCCAGCACCGCATCGCGGGCGGCGCTGTCGATGCCGAACCAGTACAGCGCCAGCGGGCGATCGCGGCTGTTGACGAAGGCGATCGCCTCCGCCGCATCGCGCACGCCGATGACCGGCAACAGCGGCCCGAAGATCTCCTCCTGCATCACCGTCATGTCCGGCGTCGCGTCAACGATCACGGTCGGCGGAAATTTGCGCCTCGCCTTCCACTCGCAGTCGTTCGGCATTGCCGGCTGCATGATGGTCGCGCCTTTCGCGGCGGCGTCGGCGACCAGCCCCTCGAGCCGTGCATAGTGCCGATCCGAGACGATCGACGTGTAATCGGCGTTATCGGGATCGGTACCGAACATGTGCTGCATGTGACCCTGCAGCCGCATCGCGAAGGGCTGCACCGTGGCCTGCGGCACCAGCGCGTAATCGGGTGCGATGCAGGTCTGGCCGGCATTGAGCAGCTTGCCATAGGCGATGCGCTGCGCGGCTTCGTCGATGTCGGCGGAGCCGTCGACGATCACGGGCGACTTGCCGCCGAGCTCGAGCGTCACCGGCGTCAAATTGC
This sequence comes from Bradyrhizobium australafricanum, assembly GCF_020329495.1. Lineage (NCBI taxonomy): Bacteria > Pseudomonadati > Pseudomonadota > Alphaproteobacteria > Hyphomicrobiales > Nitrobacteraceae > Bradyrhizobium > Bradyrhizobium australafricanum. The sequence continues at coordinate 71,972 of NZ_JAGKJL010000015.1, forward strand.
GGCCACAGGCTTCGGCCACCAGCCGGCCGGCGCGGGTCGAGCCGGTGAAGATCAGATGATCGAACGGCAGTGCGGCAAACGCCTTTGCGATTTCGTCGTCGATATCGGTGACCGCGAGCTCGGTGACGTCGAATTTTTTGGCGATCGTCTCCACCAGCAGCTCGGCGAAGCGCGGCACCAGCTCGCTCGGCTTGATGATGGCGCGGTTGCCGGCCGCGATCGCGGCGACCGCGGGCGCCAGGGTCAGCTGCAGCGGATAATTCCACGGCGCGATGATGCCGACCACGCCGAGCGGCTGCGGCATCAGCCGGTTCTTGGCCGGCGCGAACCGCACCGTGGTCGGGACCCTCCGCGGCGCCATCCAGCCCTTGAGGTGCCTGGCCGAGTGCCTGATCTCGCCGAGCACCAGCATGGTCTCGGCGATCGCGGTCTCGACGGTGGAGCGGTGGCCGAAATCGGCCGAGATCGCCGCCTCGAATCGCGCCTCATTCTCGGTCAGCGCGGCGCGCAGGCGGCGCAGCCGGTCGAGCCGTGCCTGCAATGTCGGCGCCGGCTCGCTGCGCGACAGCTCGAACTGGCGATGAAAGGCCTCCTCAAGCGCATGCAGCCCCGGGCTCTTCAATGGCCGGTCCATGGCATTTCCCCCTCGGATGACGTTTTCTTGACGGTTTTGTTGCGCGCCAAGCTCCGCTTTTGCGCGCGGTCTGGCAAGGCCCGGTTCCCGGCGGTAAATCCTGCCGGGACAGCCGGCGATTTCGACGTCACAAAATCCTCAAAAACCCGCATCCGGGGCTTTCCAAACCGGGCTCACGTTGATACATACGCCCCGCACCCGATGGCCTCGGCCCGGGTCGCCTTCTCAGGAAGCCCCTGGACGGATCGATCGGCGCCGTTGAAAAGCGTTGGCCGGCCAGTTGAGGCACCCTTTCTGCAAGGCACGCAACGGTTTAACGCGGGGTGGAGCAGCCCGGTAGCTCGTCAGGCTCATAACCTGAAGGTCATAGGTTCAAATCCTATCCCCGCAACCAAAGTCCGGACCAACCGGTTCCGATAAAATGGCCCGCATTTCGCGGGCCATTTTTGCTTTGGGAGGACAATCGGGCCTCGTGTCGTCGACCGTTTGAGCGCAGATCACGGCGTTTCCGCAACTCGGGCCGCTCCCTAGACGATGAAATGGAATTCGTGCCACGCACTCCAGCTGATGCCATCGCTGGCGCGAACCCAGAGGTCGTCAGGCACGGTACCGCCCTGGAATGACGTGCTCGCAATTTGGGCCGCGCTGACGTTGATGGCGGTGCCGGTGGGCTGCGCATTCCCGCCAATGCTCCAGTGGCCGCTGCTTGCCGACGGCGTCGAATCCCAGAGTTGATATTGTGCGATGCTGTCACCGTCGGCATCCGTGACTGAAAACAGGCTTAAGGCCGCCACGCTCTGATTGGCCGTCGCATGGAAGTCGGACGCGGTCACTGACGGAGCGCTGTCAACCGGCGCGGTGACGTGAAATTCCTTCCACGCCCCCCAGGCAAAGCCGTCGTAAGCCCTCACCCAGAGATCGTCCGAACCCGAGCCGCTTTGAAAGCTTGTGCTCGAAAGTTGAGCTGCCGTGACATTGATGGCGGCATTGGTGCCTTGGGCGACTCCCCCGACCACCCAGTGCCCGCTGCTCGCATCCGCCGTCGAATCCCACACCTGATAGTTTGTGATGGTGTCGGCAACGATACCATCACCCAATACGCCTTCTGGGATACCGGTGGAAACGGCCACTGGGTGGTGAATGGCGTGGCCCAGGCCGCCAACACCGAGATCGATGTCAGCGCGGCGAACCTGTCGCAGGTGAGCTACGTGTTCGGTCCCGGCGGTTCGACGCCCGATACGCTCTGGGTCAAGGCCAATGACGGCAGCATGTGGAGTGCGTGGAAGAGCTTCACGGCAACGCCGGGACCCGACATTGCTCCGGTCGTTACCGCATCGAACGTGACCGGAATTCACGGCCATTCGATCGCGGCCACGAGCCTGTTCGGGGTCTCGGACAGCGAAAGCGACACGATCACCCAGTATGCCTTCTGGGACACCGGAGGAAACGGCCATTGGGTTGTGAACGGTGTCGCCCAGGCCGCCAACACCGAGATCGATGTGAGCGCGGCGAACCTGTCACAGGTGAGCTACGTCTTCGGCCCCGGTGGCTCGCCATCGGATACGCTCTGGGTTAAGGCCAATGACGGCAGCATGTGGAGTGCGTGGAAGAGCTTCACGGCCACCGCAACGAACCAGGCGCCGACAGTCGCGGTCTCGAACGTGACGACGGTCTCGGGGCAGGTCTTCGCGGCTTCGAGCCTGGTCAGCGCGACGGACGCGGATGGCGATACCATAACGAAATATGCGTTGTGGGATTCCAACACGAACGGGCGTTGGAACGTCAACGGCGTGAACCAGTCTGCGAATACGGAGATCGACGTCACTCCGGCACAACTTGCCCAGACGACCTATCAGGCCGGCTCCGGCACCGACCAGCTCTCGATCCGGGCCTATGATGGTAGTGCGTGGGGTGCCTGGCAGCCCTTCAACGTAACGGGAGAGAGCCCCAGCAGCGCCACCATCGCAGCGGGCACCACCCTGGAATTGACGGGGGCTTCGAACGCCGCCGTTACGTTCCTGGGCAGCACGGGGACGCTGAAGCTCGACAATTCCGCGAGCTTCACCGGAACTGTCGCCGGGATGTCCGGTTCGGACACGATCGATTTCGCGAATATCAATTTCGCGACCGTTCAGACGCCGACCTTCAGCGGTGACAGTACGCACGGAACGCTCACGGTGACGGACGGCACCGTCACCGCCAGCATTGCGCTGCTGGGTAACTACATGGCTTCCACGTTCACGGCCTCGAGCGACGGCCATGGCGGTACCTCGGTTGTCGATCCGCCGGCGATGCAAGTCAGTCAGCTTGCGCAGCCGCAGCATGCGTAAGCGCTTGAGATAGGGCGGCCGTGGAGGGCCTGTTGCGGGCCCTCCGCAACCAAAATCCCTCAACCTGCAAAGATGAAAAGGCCCGCCTCCTGGCGGGCCTTTTTCCTGTCTTGCAGCGCTTCCGCGACGCCGCGCGACACCTAACGCCTGGTTGCTCAGTACCTGATCACAGCGACGAGCCGTTACAGGCTGCCTCCGCCGCCTGGTCGTCTACATTCGGGTCGGCCGCGGCCGTGGCCCAGGCGAGCTCGACGAGAGTCACGATCCGCCGGCCGGCACCGTCGAGCTGGCAGACGATCAGGCCTTGTTCCTCGATGTAGGTCAGAAGATGCCGGGCGCGGCGCAGCGAATGCGTGCCGTAGGCGCGGGCGATCGCGGCATCGCTCGGGCACGGCCAGCCCTCCTTCGCGGCGCGGGCGATCATCATGAATACGCCCTGCATGTCCTCGGGCAGCAACGCGGCGCGCAGCGACACGTCCTGCCAGGCGTCGTCGTCCGCGACATCGGCGCCGAGCCCGGCGCGGGCGCGCGTCAGCATCCGGCGGAAATCGGTCAGCTCCGGCACCACGGCACCAAGGCCCTCGATCCGGCAGCGGACCACGAACTCCTGATAGAGCACGCCGATGGCGCGGAAGCCGGCGTCGGGCTCGGCGAGGATAGCGCGCAGGATACGGTCCAGCCGTTCCCGCCGCTCGGCCAATTGCTCGGCGCTCGGCGGCGGCTCCGCGGCTTCGGGATCTGGCTCCGCTGCCGGCTGCTTGGCGGCCATCAACTGGCTGAGCAGATCGGGCGACGGCACCCGGCGCTGCGGCCGCACCGCTTCCGGCGGCGGAGCGGCTAGGATGATCGCGCGTGCGTCCTCCAGTGCCGCTTCAGGCAGCGGCATCAACCGCGGCGCCGCGTTGCGCGGCTGGGTGTCGGTTGGACCGATGCGCAAGCCCAGCGGACGGCGGGACAGCGCAGGTCCCAGCGCCATGAATTGCCCGCGCTCGAGGTCGCGGAAGGCTTCCGCCTGCCGCCGTTCCATGCCGAGCAAGTCGGCGGCGCGCGCCATGTCGATATCGAGGAAGGTGCGGCCCATCAGGAAGTTCGACGCCTCGGCCGCGACATTCTTGGCGAGCTTCGCCAGCCGCTGGGTTGCGATGATCCCGGCAAGCCCGCGCTTGCGGCCGCGGCACATCAAATTGGTCATCGCGCCGAGCGAAAGCTTGCGCGCCTCGTCGGACACCTCGCCCGCGACCGCCGGTGCGAACAGCTGCGCCTCGTCCACCACCACCAGCATCGGATACCAGTGGTCGCGGGCGACGTCGAACAGCCCGCCGAGGAAGGCCGCGGCGCGCCGCATCTGGTTCTCGGCGTCGAGCCCTTCGAGATTGAGCACCGTGGAGACGCGATGGATGCGCACGCGCTCGCCGGCGACCTGCAGGCTGCGCTCGGTGTGGTCCTCGGCGTCGATGACGAGGTGGCCGAATCGTTCCGCCAGGGTGACGAAATCACCTTCGGGATCGATGATGGTCTGCTGCACCCAGGGTGCGCTCTGTTCCAGCAGCCGGCGCAGCAGATGGGATTTGCCGGAACCCGAGTTGCCCTGCACCAGGAGGCGTGTCGCCAATAGCTCCTCGAGGTCGATGGCCGCCGAAGCGCCGGCCGTCGTTTGTCCCATCTCGATCGCTACGGTCATGTCCCGACTCAAATTGCCCTTGCGGAGAGGCGGCTTAACAAGCTGATCGCGCCGCGTCGAGCGAACCGCACCATCATCCCCAGGCACGGCCGGGAGGCGGACAATGCTGATGCTCGCCAGGCGAGATGAAGATTGATCAGGCCACTACAACGTGCTTAGCTCGCGTGTCTGATGTAGATTTTTTCGAACCAGTTCCCGTTCAGCTGCGCGATCCGGCCAGGTTCGGACCCGCTCTTATTCAATCAGCCCGTCGAACTCTCAGCCCGTCGAACTCTCAGCCCGTCGAACTCAATGTCTGAGTTCAACTACGACGCATTCATTTCCTGCATTCTTCCCGATCCAAACGGGATTGATCCCTGCTTGCAAGGCTCGCGCTGTCGAAGGCATCCGCCAAAAATCGAAGGTTTCACGGATCTTATCCCCGCTCACGCGTGCATGCGGCGGAGCGATCCTGATGTCGGCAGCGCGACGTTCGATCGCGCAAATCTTCCTGGTGCCGGTGCTGAACTTCGCCGTTATCGCGTTCGTGCTGGTCTCGGCGCTGCTCGGCGACGGGATCCGGGACCAGGCCTCCTGGATCGCACTTGCCGTGTCGCTCGTCATCGCTTTCTACATATTCCGGCGTTCCGCGCGTCCTTCGTAGAATGAGCGAGCGTTCGCGGTGACGCCGAAGTGATCGGCGTCGCTATTCTTATGCCGGATACCTCCGTCCCGTTTGCCCGTGGTGTCTCGGCGCGCAAACCTCGGCATAGTCCGCCGCACAAAAGAAACGTGCGAGGAAACATGACTGAGAGCATCGTTGATGCCGTAGCGCCGTCGGTCGCGGCGCCTGGCGCAGTGTCGCCGCGAAAAGTGTTTTGGGCGACCTGGTTCGGCTGGATGCTCGATGGCTTCGATTCGTCGATGCCGCTGGCCGGCAGCAATTCGCTCAACGCGCCGACCAGGATGTAGGCGTACATCGAGCCGAGCAAGGCCAATATCGGCATCTATGGCGGGCTGTTGTTCTCGATCTTCATGCTGGGCTGGGCCTGCTCGATGGTCTGGGGCTGGGCTGCGGATCGTTACGGGCGGGTCCGGATCATGTGCTGGACGGTGCTGGTCTACTCGCTGTTCACGGCGCTATGCGGGCTTGCGACCGGTATCGTGATGTTCGCATTGTTTCGCTTTGTTGCCGGCTTCGGCATCGGCGGCGAATGGGCCGCGGGCACGCCGCTGCTGCAGGAATCCGTGCCGGAGAATACGCGGGTGCGGCTCGCCGGATGGCTGCACACGGCAACGCCGACCGGGCTGTTCCTCGCCGCCGCCGTGACGCTTGCGGTCGGCAGCACGCTCGGCTGGCGCGGCATGTTCCTGCTCGGCATTCTGCCCGCGCTGCTGATCGCGTATCTGCGCAGCAACATTCCCGAACCCGAGCGCAGCGCTGCGCATGAGCAGCCTTCGGTCGCCGCCTTGTTTGCCGGCGACCAGGCGCGCACCACCTGGGCCGCGGCGCTGATGATGGCCTGCATCATCTTCGGCCTGTGGTCGTCGAACTTCTGGGCCCCGACCGTGATCTCGACCAAGCTGGTCGCCGCGGGCGCGACGCCCGCACACGCGCAGGAGATGGGCGCGGTGGCCGGCCTGATCACCAATGTCGGCACGCTGATCGGCTGCCTCCTTGTACCATGGCTCACTACCTGGCTCGGCAGCCGGCGCCGCACCGCGGTGCTGTTCTTCATCGGCGGGCTGATCTCCGTCGTGGTCTCCTATGAAGTCGCGATCGAATGGCTCGACAGCCTGACGCTGTTCATGGTGCTGCTGCCGGTGCTCGGCTTCTTCACCAACGGCGTGTTCGGCCTGTTCACGATCTGGCTGCCGGAGATGTTTCCTTCAGCGCTGCGCGGCTCGGGCTCCGGCTTCGCCTTCAGCATGGGCCGCGTGCTCGGCGCCGCCGGCCCGACCCTGATCGGCGCGCTCGCCGCCCGCACCGGCAGCTTCCCGCTGGCGATTTCGATGCTGTCGCTGATCTATGTAGTCGGCCTGCCGCTGATCGCCCTGGCGCCGGAGACGGCCGGCAAGCCGCTGGCGAGATAGCAGGCTCCTTTGCGCGTTGCGCGCGGCTTCGGCCGCGCGCCGTCACTTACTCCGCGGGCTTCGCGGTCGCTGGCGTCTGCGCGGCCACGGGCGTCTGCGCAGCTACGGGTACCTTCGCCGGCGCCTTGTCGACCTTCTTCGACCAGGAGCGGTAATAGGCGAGCGCGGTCATCAGCACGATGCCGACGATGCTGACCGCGATCTGCATCCAGATGCTGCCGGAGACCTCGACCAGCACCACATGCGCGATGACCGCGAGGAAAACGCCGGTGCAGAATACTTCGAGCGACTGCTGGCCGCATTTGATGATCGGCTGGAAGATCGGCCATTCATACCCGGGCCACTCTCGCGGCAGGAAGCGCGTGACGAAGAAGGCGAGGACGATGAAGTGCAGCACGCGATACGGCGCGAGGTTGGTCTTGTCGTTCGGATTGAAGGCGTCATACAGCCAGGCCGGCATCGCCTGTCCGAGCTCCGGGAAGCGGCCCGCCAAGGTCATGACCAACGCGAACAGCAGATAGGCGCCGCCGAGCCAAAGGAAGGCGCGCGAGCGGATGAACGTGATCGATTCGCTCGCGCCGCCGAGCGCGAACCAGCCGCCGAACACGAACAGGAACTGCCAGCAGAACGGATTGAAATACCATGAGCCGGACGGATAGGCCGGCAGGTTCCAGCCGAATTGCCGCGCCGCGAGATAGAGCAGGAACGAGGCCAGCAGCGTCAGATTGAGCTTGCGCAGCATCGCCCACAGCACCAGCGGATAGCACAGCATCAGCGCGATATAGAGCGGCAGCACGTCCATGTTGACCGGTTTGAACGCCAGGATCAGGCCCTGATAGAGCGTCTCGGCCGGATTGTGCATGAAGCCCGCGACGTTGAATTCGTCCTGCAGGTTCGGGTCGTGGTAGCGCTGGGAGAGATAGCCGATCTCGGCGATATAGATCACGAACAGCAGGACGTGGGCGACATAGATCTGCCAGGCGCGCTTGATCAGGCGGGTGGCGCCGATCACGGTGCCGCGCTCGAGCATCATGCGCGCATAGACGAAGGATGCGGTGTAGCCGGAGATGAACACGAACAGATCGGCAGCGTCGCTGAAGCCGAAATTCTTCTGCGTGATCCAGTTCACCGCGTTGTTCGGGATGTGATCGAGATAGATCGCCCAGTTGGCAAAGCCGCGCAGTAGATCGAGGCGATAGTCGCGGCCACGCGGCGGCAGAACAGCCTTGACGTCCATCGGTACGCTCCCATCCCGAGTGCCCGCGTGTCCGGTCGCGGGTCGCCCACGACGTCATACTAGAGCAGGATTTCGACGGTTGTGTATTGGTTTTCCGGAAAGGTGGCAGTCAACGCTGCCGAACCACGATGAATTTGGATCAAATCGTTCAAGCCGCGAACCACGCGGTGCGTAGGATGGGTAGAGCGAAGCGAAACCCATCACTCCGTGCCGGCCTGACGAATGATGGGTTTCGCTTGCGCTCTACCCATCCTACGAGAGCCTGCGAGAACCGGCCGCGCACCGGCGCGGCTAACGCTGCACGAACCCGTTATGCAGCGTGGTGAACAACGCCTTGCCCTTCTTCACCAGATCGTATTTGCGGCCGTAGAGCAGCCAGACCGCGGTGAGGTGGCACATCCCGCCCATCATCAGCGACATCGCGGTGTAGGGATCGAGATTGCGGCGATAGGTGCCGGCGCGGCTCGCCTGCTTGATCAGCTGCACATAGCGCAGCGCGTATCTGTCGACCGCCTTCTTGATCCGCGGTTCGGCGGCAAGCACGCTCGGCCAGATCTCGAGGAAGAACACCCGGCCCCAGCTCGGGTTGTCCTTGATGTACTGGAAGTTGGTGAGGAAGATGATGCGGAGCTGCTCGACGGGATCGCCACCCTTGAGCAGCAGCGGCTCGGTCTTCTGATACAGCGCCTCGAAATTGCCCTCGGGCACATCGAGCACCAGCGCGCGCTTGTCCTCGAAATAATCATAGATGCTGGAGAGCGGTACTTTCGCCGCGGCGGCGACCTCGGTGAGCGAGGTTCCGTCGATGCCTTTTTCGCCAAACAGCTTGGTGGCCGCCGTGAGGATCTGCTCGCGCCGGTCGCGGCTGCGTTGCTGCTTGAGCTTGAGTGTCGTCCCCGAAGCCACGGTGGTCTCCAAGAGCGTTTTCGCGCGAAGTGGATACCGGTTCGCGCAAGGAAGACGCGTCAAAGCAGGAATCTCATCCCCGTAAAAAACAGTAAGGCAGCGGGATCGGAACACAAGTGCTATTGCGACGGGATACAGCGGTAAAGCCTGCGGGTCAGACCGGCGCGTTCCGCCGCTCGTGTGTGCGGAACGCGTTGCGGGCAATGATCTGACGCATGATCTCGGAGGTGCCGTCCAGAATGCGGACCACCCGTGTTTCCCGCCAGATGCGTTCGATCGGCAGGTCCCTGGAATAGCCGGCGCCACCGAACAGCTGCATGGTCGTATCGGCGACGCGCTGCACCATGTCGGCGCCGGTATATTTGGAGAGCGCTGCCGCGGCGGTGCGGGCGGCGGCATCGCCCTGGTCGTAACGCCAGGCTGCCTCATAGGCGACAAGCCGCGCGGCATGCAGCGAACTCGCCATGTCGGCGATCTGCCACTCGATGCCCTGATGGTCGCGCAGCTTGCGTCCAAACGTCTCGCGCTCCGAGACATGGTCGAGAGCGTAGTCCAGCAGCTGGCTCGCCGCGCCGACGCAATAGGCGCCCCAATGGGTGCGCCCGGCATCCAGGCACCGCATCGCGATGGCGAATCCTTCGCCCTCCTGTCCCAGCAGATTCTCGCGCGGAACACGGCAATCCTCGAAGATCACTTCGGCGTGCTCCGAGCCGCGTCCGGCAGCCATCTCGACCAGGCGGCCGATGGCAAGGCCCGGCATCTTTGCGTCGACGACAAAGGCCGCGATGCCCTTGGCGCCGGCGGAGGGATCGAGCGTGGCGAACACCGTGAAGACGCCGGCTGCCGGCGCATTGGTGATATAGGTCTTGCGGCCGTCGAGCACGTAATGATCGCCATCCCGCCGCGCCCGGGTCTGGATCCGGGCGGCATCGGATCCGGCATTCGGCTCGGTTAGCGCGAACGCGCCGATCATCCGTCCGCTGGCGAGCTCCGGCAGCCATCGGTCGCGAACCGCCGGCTGCGCGTAGAACTCGATCGCCTTCGAGCCGATGTGAACGTTGACCCCGCTCAGATAGTAGAAGGCGGTGTGGGCCTTCGCGAGCTCCTCGATCGCGATGCAGCTGCCCAGCATCGAGAGGCCGAGGCCGCCGAATTGCTTCGGCGTGTTGGTGCCGAACAACCCCATCCTGCGCAGGCCGGCCATGGCGCTGTCCGGCACCTTGCCGGTCGCCTCGATCGCGGCATCGTGCGGCTGCAGCTCGCGGCGCACGAATTCGCGCACCCGGCCTTGCAGAACGCGGAGATCGTCAGGAAGCTCAAAATGCATGGCGCACCAAAAGTCGAATAATCTTCGAAAAATGTTGCGCCGCCTTCCGGCAGATGTCAAGGTTTTGCGGAAGTTCCGGAGGACACGGCATGCTCGCAGGCTTGATGCAGCAGGTGCCGCTCACCCTCAATCTGGTGAGGGAACGGGTCGCGGATCTCTATCCGAACAAGACGGTGACGACGCGGTATTACGACCGCATCCATGTCATCAGCCATGCGGAACTGCTCGGCCGCGCGGGCCAACTCGCCAACTTCCTCGCCGAGATCGGCGTCGAGCGCGGCATGCGCGTTGCCACGCTGGCCTGGAACTCGCACCGTCACCTCGAGCTTTATCTCGCCGTGCCCTGCATGGGCGCGGTGCTGCACACCATCAATGCGCGCCTGCACGCGCTCGATATCGCAAGACTGCTCGCCCATGCCGAGGATCGGGTGCTGTTCGTCGATCGTTCGATCTGGCGAACCGTCGGAACGGAGATCGAGCTGCGCAACGCGTTTGGAGCTCACTAAACGCTTCAGCCCGGCTTCCGACCATCGCATCTTCCGCCGCAACTTTGTCCACTTGTTACGGGACAAAACCACGAGTTGTGGACTGGCGACCTGTCGCTTTGGGGAGAAGATCATGCCACGTTCGTTTCAATCCAATTATTCCGTTCGGCTCTTCCTCGGCCTCGCCGCAGCCCTCATGATCGGGCTTGCCTCGCCGGTATCGGCACAACAGGCCACCGGCACCGCGCTGGCCCGCGTGCTCGTGCTCGGTACCGGCGGCACCATCGCCGGGCAGGCCAGCGCACGCGCCGGCAACGCCTATGACTCAGGCAAGGTCAGTGCAGCGAACCTGGTCGCGGCGATCCCGGGCATCGACAAGCTCGCCCAGATGTCGGCCGAGCAAATCTCGTCGATCGGCTCGCAGGACATGAACGACAAGGTGTGGTTCGACCTCGTCAAGCGCATCCGCGCGGCCATCGACAACAAGGAGGTCGACGGCGTCGTCATCACCCATGGCACCGACACGATGGAGGAGACCGCGTTCTTCCTGCAAAACGTACTCGACACCGACGTCCCGATCGTGCTGGTCGGATCGATGCGGCCCTCGACCGCGATCGGCGCCGATGGTCCGGCCAATCTCTACGAGGCGATGCGGGTCGCATCGGCCCCGGAATCTCGCGGCCGCGGCGTGCTCGTGGTGCTCAACGACACCATCCATGCCGCGCGCTGGGTGCAGAAGACCAACACCACCAGCGTCGAGACGTTCCGCTCGCCCGATGCCGGCCCGGTCGGCTATGTCGACACCGGCTCGCTGCGCTTCCTGCAGCCGGCCGCTCCAGCCAGGGGTGCCAAGCTGAAATTGCCGGATGCGCCGCCCTTGCCGCGGGTCGACATCATCTATTCGCATGCCAACATGGACGCCGCTGAGGTCGAGGATGCGGTCAAGCGCGGCGCCAAGGGCATCGTGCTGGCCGGCGTCGGCGACGGCAATTCATCGAAGGGCGCGATCGATGCGCTGGCTGCCGCGGCGAAGCAGGGCGTCGTGGTGGTGCGTTCGACCCGGGTCGGCTCAGGCTTCGTGAACCGCAACGTCGAGGTCGAGGACGACAAGCTCGGCTTCGCGGTCTCGCTCGATCTCAACCCGCAGAAGGCGCGGGTATTGCTCGAGCTGCTGATCGCGAACGGCATCACCGAGCCGTCGGCGGTTCAACAGGCGTTCGCGCGGTAGACCACCGGTTTTGAGGCGCCTGCCGGCTTCGCCTGCGCGGCCTTTTTCGCCGCGCGCCGCGCCGCGAGCAGCAGGGCGCGCGCTTCCGCGATGCGCGACATCACGGTAGTGACGGGAATGCCGGTGACTTCGGCGATCTCCTTGTAGGAGAGATCGATCATCTCGCGCAGCGCGATGACCTCGCCGAGCGAGGCGGGCAGGTCATGGATGAGTTGCCGGATGGTCGGGGTGTCGCGCCGTTCCGGCGTTACATTGTTGCCGGAGGGTTTCCGGTCGAGTTTCTCTTGGCAGACGGCTTTGAGGATCGCGAGCAGCCACGGCCTGATGGCCGGGCCGCGAAAGCTGTCGAACTCACGCAGTGCGCGCAGATAGCATTCCTGCACGGCCAGTTCGGCGTCCGCCTCGCTTCGCATCAGGACCTGGGCGAACGCGTAGGCATCGTCGAGACACGGCAGCGCCGCGTCGCGAAACTGCTGCGCCGTTTTATTCCCGGCTTTCGCACTTCGCATCATAGGGTTGCATCTCGTGAATAGCTTTACCGGCAATCGGCGCAGTGGTATCAGGCTCCGCGCCGGAGTCGTGGACCGTCGCGCCAAGCGTAGGGACAGGAACGACGTGCGCACACGACATGCGCGTGTCGGGCAGCAAGCGAGCGATCGTGTCAGCCTTGATCGATCGGGCGTTCGGAGCACGGATCATGTCCGAGACACAGGTGCCCAACCGGTTCTCGATCTTCCATCATGGGCTGGCGAAAGGGCCGGCCTATGAGGCCTGGCGCGAAGGGATTTGCCGCGGCTTCTGCCGGCTCGACGTCGGACCGACCGACGACAACCGCATCGATTGCCACAACGAGTTCACGCTGCTGCATACGGTCGCTATCGCGACGCCGCGCGGCGGCTCGGCCCGCTTCGCCCGCACCCGCGCGCTTCTGAATGACGGCTGCGACGATCTTGTCCTGATCTTCGCGACGCGCGGCACGGTGCAGGTCACGCAAGCAGGCAAGGCGATCGAGCTTCAGCGCGGTCAGATGTGCCTCACTGAAATGAATATCGTCGGCACCGCCGATCTCACCCGGTCGGGCAGCTTTACGACGACGCGGTTTCCGCGGCGCCTGCTGCTCCAGATCGCACCCTCGGCGGAGACGCAACTGGCGCGCCCGCTCGGGCGTGATCCGGCCTTGAGCGCGATGATCGAGCGCTATTCCGCGCTCTGCACCGAGCTTGCCGGCGATCTCGACCTGGCGGGCCAGCGGGCAGCGGCGCACCATCTCGCCGACCTGGTGGGACTCGCTCTCGGTCGCAGCGCCGAGACAAAGCAGCTGGCGGCACGCGACGGCGTGGCGAAGGCGCGGCTCGATCTGATGAAGGCCGATGTTCTCAAAAATCTCGACAACGGTAAGCTCACGATCGAAGCCATAGCAAAGGCGAATGCGCTGAGCACCCGCCAGGCGCAGCGCCTGTTCGCGTCCGCAGGGACGACGTTCTCGGAGTTCGTCCGCGAGCAGCGCCTGCTGCTGGCGCGCCGGCTGCTGCTGCACGAAGAGGGCGCCGGCCGCAAGGTCAGCGACATCGCCTATACGGTCGGCTTCAACGACCTCTCTTATTTCCATCGCGCGTTCCGCCGGAAGTTCGGCGTAGCACCGGCGGAGATGCAGATGGAACTGGGGCGGCGGCATTGAACGCCGCATGTCGCTGACGTAGATCAGGAGACCAGCTTCATCCCAATGAGGGCGCTGCCAATGCCTCTGTGGACCTGCGAACAATGCGGCGCGCAATTTCCTGAAACCGCGGCGCCACCGCCGGCTTGCCCGATCTGCGAGGACGAGCGGCAATATGTGAATTGGAAGGGGCAGGCGTGGCTGACGCGCGAGGAGCTCGCAGAGCGGCACAGACTGGTCTGGCGCGACGATCTCGGCCTCGTCGGGATCGCGCTCGAGCCGTCTTTTGCGATCGGGCAGCGCGCGCTACTGGTGCCGGACCGCGGCGGCTGCGTGATGTGGGACTGCGTGCCGCTGGCAACCGCAGAGGCGATCGCGCATGTCAGATCGCTCGGCGGGCTGAAGGCAATCGCGATCTCGCATCCGCACTATTATGGCGCGGTCGCCGACTGGAGCGCGGCGTTCGACAATGCCCCGGTCTATCTGCACGGCGACGATGCACAATGGGTGACGCGGCCTTATCCGTCGATCGTGCCGTGGCGGGGCGACAGCCATCGCATCTCCGACGACATCCTGCTGGTGCGCGGCGGCGGGCATTTCACCGGCGCCACCATGCTGCATTGGCGCAACGGCGCCGAGGGGCGCGGCGCGCTCTTGACCGGCGATATCGCGATGGTGGCGATGGACCGCCGCTCGGTCAGCTTCATGTATTCCTACCCGAACTATATCCCGCTCAATGCATCAGCGGTCCGCCGCCTCGCGCGCGCGGTCGAGCCGCTGGCCTATGATCGGATCTATGGCGCCTGGTGGGGCAAGAACATCGCCTCCGACGCCAAAGTGGCGTTCGACCGCTCGGTGCAGCGCTATCTCGCGGCGATCTCGGACTGACGGTTCCGGCCGCTTTTGGCAATCTTGCCACGCGGCGCAATCGCGCTATATCAGGGCTTTCCCGCCCCTTACCGATTGTCCGAGTTTCCGCATGACCACAACTGCCGCTGCCGAATCCCAGCCGTTCCAGGCCGAGGTTGCCGAATTGCTGCACCTGATGGTGCATTCGGTCTATTCCGAGACCGATATCTTCCTGCGCGAGTTGATCTCGAACGCGTCGGATGCCTGCGACAAGCTGCGCTACGAGGCGATCGCCAATCCGTCCCTGATCACGGACGGCACGCCGCCGGAGATCAGGATCGTCCCGAACAAGGCGGCCAACACGCTTGCCGTGGTTGATACCGGCATCGGCATGGAGCGCCAGGAGCTGATCGACAATCTCGGCACCATCGCGCGCTCCGGCACCAGATCGTTCCTGTCGAAGCTCACCGAGGCCAAGGACGGCGCCAACCTGATCGGCCAGTTCGGCGTCGGCTTCTATGCCGCGTTCATGGTCGCCGAGAAGATCGTCGTCACCAGCCGTCGCGCCGGCTCGGACGAGGTGTGGGTGTGGTCGTCGGAAGGCGGCAGCGGCTTCGAGATCGCGCCGGCGAGCGAAGAGGCCGCCCAGCGTGTCGCGCGCGGCACCGAGATCGTGCTGCATCTGAAGAAGGACGCCGCCAAATATCTCGAGACCTACGAGATCGAGCGCATCGTCCGCGAATATTCCGACAACATCCAGTTTCCGATCCTCCTGGTGCCGGAAGAGGGCGAGCCGCGCCAGATCAATTCGGCGAGCGCGCTGTGGCAGCGCTCGAAATCCGAGCTCAAGCCGGAGGATTACGCCCAGGCCTACAAGCAGATCGCCGGCGCGTTCGACGAGCCGGCGATGACGCTGCATTACCGCGCCGAGGGCCGGCAGTCCTACGCCGTGCTGCTGTTCGCGCCGTCGCAAAAGCCGTTCGACCTGTTCCAGGTCGAGCGCAAGGGCAAGGTCAAGCTCTACGTCCGCCGCGTCTTCATCGCCGACGATGCCGAGCTGCTGCCGGCTTACTTGCGCTTCATTCGCGGCGTGATCGACAGTGAGGATCTGCCGCTCAACATCTCGCGCGAGATGCTGCAGAACAATCCGCAGCTCGCGCAGATCCGCAAGGCGGTCACCGGCCGCGTGATCGGCGAATTGGAGACGCTCGGCGAGAAGGAGCCGGAGACCTTTGCAAGGATTTGGGACGCGTTCGGCCCGGTGATCAAGGAAGGCCTGTGGGAGGACTTCGAGCGCCGCGACAAGCTGCTGGCGCTGGCGCGCTTCACCACGACGTCGGGCGAGAACCGCTCGCTGAAGCAGGTTGTCGACGACTTCAAGCCGAACCAGACCGAGATCTATTATCTGGTCGGCGACAGCGTCGAGCGGCTGAAGTCGAACCCGAAGCTGGAATCGGCGCGCGCCCGCGGCATCGAGGTGCTGCTCCTGACCGATCCGGTCGATGCGTTCTGGACCTCGGCGCCGCTCGATTTCGGCGGCAAGCCGCTGAAGTCGCTGAGCCAGGGCGATGTCGATTTCGGCCTGATCCCGCTTGCCGACGACAAGGACGACAGGAAGGACGAACCCGCGGCCGACGCCGCGACCACGATCGCCGTGATCAAGGACGCGCTCGGCGAGCGCGTCTCCGACGTCCGCGCCTCGCAGCGGCTGACCGCGAGCGCGTCGTGCCTCGTCGCGGGCGGCAATGCGCGCGACCGCGCGCTGGAGCGGCTGCTCGCCCAGCAGAACCGCGGCGCGATCACAAAGCCGGTGCTCGAGATCAATTTGCGCCACCCGCTGGTCGCGGCGCTCGCGACCGATAGCGCGCAGGCGAAGGACCTGTCGCTGCTGCTGTTCGAACAGGCGCAGATCCTCGACGGCGAGATGCCCGACGACCCCGCCGCGTTCGCGGGCCGCATGAACCAGCTCGTGCTGCGCGGATTGGGGAAGTAGGGCGTGAACTCTGAACCCGTCATCCTGAGCCCGTAGCCCGGATGGAGCGAAGCGCAATCCGGGGTCTCTTCGTTCGCGGAGGCGAGCCCCGGATTTCGCTGCGCTTCATCCGGGCTACGCATTTCCGAGAATGACAAGCTGACTGCGCCTCACCCAGGCGCTTGACAGGCCGCAGCTCATTTATGTTATGTTATAACATAACATAAAGCGAATGCCCCATGTCCCGCCGCCGCCGATCCCTCCAGCAACTGTTTGATCTCGATGCAAAAACTCCCCGTCACCATCTTGTCCGGCTTCCTCGGGGCTGGAAAGACCACTTTGCTGAACCACGTCCTGAACAACCGCCACGGCCTGAAGGTTGCGGTGATTGTGAACGACATGAGCGAGGTGAACATCGACGCCGACCTGGTTCGCGATGGCGGTGCGAACCTGTCCCGGACTGACGAGAAACTGGTCGAGATGAGCAATGGCTGCATCTGCTGCACCCTGCGCGACGATCTGTTGAAGGAGGTGCGCGCGCTCGCCGAGAGCGGCCGCTTCGATTATCTCCTGATCGAATCGACCGGCATTTCCGAGCCGCTGCCAGTCGCCGCGACCTTCGAGTTTCGCGGTGAAGACGGCCAGAGTCTCTCCGACATCGCGCGGCTCGACACCATGGTCACGGTGGTCGACGCCGCCAATCTCCTGAAAGACTACGCCTCGACCGATTTCCTCAGCCAACGCGGGGAGGCGCTCGACGGCGACAAGCGCACGCTGGTCGATCTGCTGGTCGAGCAGATCGAATTCGCCGATGTCGTGGTGCTGAACAAGGTCGATGCCGCGACGCAGGCCGAGCGCGAGGCCGCCCGCACCATCGTGCGCGCGCTCAATCCCGAGGCCGACATCGTCGAGGCGAATTTCGCAAAGGTCCCGTTCGACCGCGTGCTCGACACCGGCCGCTTCGACTATGAGCGCGCGCAGCAGCATCCGCTCTGGCACAAAGAGCTCTATGGCTTTGCCGGGCACGTGCCGGAGACCGAGGAATACGGCATCACGAGCTTCGTCTACCGGGCGCGGCGCCCGTTCGATCCGCTGCGCTTCCACGCCTTCCTGCGCGAGAGCTGGCAAGGCGTGATCCGCGCCAAGGGCCATTTCTGGATCGCGACGCGCCCGGATTGGTGCGGCGAGCTGAGCCAGGCCGGCGCCATCGTCCGCACCGAAGGGCTCGGTTCGTGGTGGGCCGCGATCCCGCGCGAGCACTGGCCGGATCATCCGGACTGGCGGCTGATGATGCAGCGGAGCTGGAACGATCTCTACGGCGATCGCCGGCAGGAGCTGGTGTTCATCGGCTCCGGCATGAACGAGGACGACATCCGCCGCAGGCTCGATGCCTGCCTCGTCACCGGCAAGCCCGGCATGGACCCGCAGGCCTGGGCCGGGCTGCGCGATCCGTTTCCGCCGTGGAGCAGGGCAGGCGAGGCGGCGTGAGACAGTCACCGTAGCCCGGATGGAGCGGAGCGCAATCCGGGGTCTCCCGCCGCTTGAGAGGTTCCCGGATTTCGCTGCGCTCCATCCGGGCTACGCTTCTAAAACCGGTCCCAACCCGCGCCGTATCTGCTAGAGAATCCCGCATCAGGGCGGAAACGGCGCGGCGTTGCGATGGCTGGCGGCAGCGATATCTTCTACGGCGGCATTCCGGTGTTTCGCGGCTTCGCGCGGCTGATGGACCCCGCGCTGTATGCGCCGTTGCCGGATGACTGGACGGTCGGCGTCGCCGACATCGTGGAATCGACCAAGGCGATCGCAGCGCAGCGCTACAAGGCGGTCAACATGGCCGGCGCCGCGGTGGTCGCCGCCGTCACCAATGCGCTGGAGGGCCGCGAATTCCCCTTCGTGTTCGGCGGCGACGGTGCGAGTTTTGCGGTCGCGCCCGCCGATCTCGACAAGGCGCGCGAAGCCCTGGCCGCGACCGCGCGCTGGGTGCACGACGACCTCGATCTGGTGCTGCGGGTGGCGCTGGTGCCGATGGCGGCGATCCGCGCCGCGGGCGCCGATGTCCGCGTCGCGCGCTTCGGGCCGTCGGCCAATCTGTCCTATGCGATGTTCTCAGGCGGCGGTCTTGCTTACGCCGATGCCGCGATGAAGCGCGCCGAGTTCGCGGTCGATCCGGCGCCTCAGGGCACGCAACCCGATTTGTCCGGCCTGTCCTGCCGCTTCGAGGTGATGCCGTCCGCGCGCGGCGTCATTCTGTCGGTGCTGGTGCTGCCGGCGAAGAACGCCGATCCCGCGTCCTTCCGCAAGGTGATCGAGGATATCGTCGTCCGCGTCGAGAAAAGTCCCGATGCCGGACGGCCGGTGCCCGCCAGCGGTCCGCCGCTGCACTGGCCGCCGCAGGGAATGGAGTACGAGGCGCGCGCACGGCGCCGCGGCCCGCTCGCGCTGCGGCGCGCCGTGGTGCTCACATTCACGCTGTGGGCCTATACGCTGATGCGGTTCAACATCCCAGTCGGCAAGTTCGCGCCGAAACGTTATCTGCAGCAGGTCGTCGAGAATTCAGACTTTCGCAAGTTCGACGACGGCCTGCGCATGATCCTGGATTGCACGCCGGAGCTCGCTTCCGACATCGAGCAGCGCCTCGCCGCCGCCGCGGCGCAGGGCATCGTGCGTTATGGCCTGCACGAGCAGGATGCCGCGATGATGACCTGCTTCACCCCGTCGGTGATGCGCGCCGACCACGTCCACTTCATCGACGGCGCCCGCGGCGGCTACGCCTCGGCCGCGACGGTGCTGAAGGCGCGCGCGGTGTAGCAATTTTTCTCACCTCTCCCCGCTCGTTTGCGGGGAGAGGTCGGACGCCACGCCTCGCGTGGCTTCCGGGTGAGGGCAGGCAATGCGTGGCCGCAAGGAGATATTCATCCGACTCGCGAGATCGACGGTGAGCTGACTACAATTCAGATATGGCTACGCGGATAGAGCCCCTCACCCCAACCCTCTCCCCGCAAGAGCGGGGCGAGGGAGCACGGTCCCGTCGCGGTTGCCGCTCGGCTCAGAATTACCGCCCCACCCGCGTCCAGGTCTCGCCGCCGCACAGCGCGCCGACGCAGCCTTCGACGCGCAGCGTGCTCTCGCCGGTCACCGAGATGCTGCTCGCATAGGTGCCGCCGTCGTCGGCGTTGTAGATCTGGCCCGACCATTTGCCCGCGGCGACCGGATGCATGCCGGAAAACAGCGGCAGCCCGATGATCGGCCGGCTGGACAGCGACGGATTCGGATTCTTGTTGTCGACCTGGGGCTTGCCGGTCATCGGATCGATCGGGTCGCGCAGGCTCACCACCACGCCGCAGATGCCGCCGCCGCATTTGCTGATCTTGACGCGGGCATCGCCGGCCTGGGTCTGCCAGACGCCAACCGGCTCAGGCGTGCCTTGCGCATGCGCGGCGGGCACGGCAAGCGCCGTCGCAATGATTGCGATCATGAATTCGAATCTGCAGGCCATGGCTCATTCCCCCAGAGCATGATCCGGAAAAGTGCGAAGCGGTTTTCCGAAAAGATCATGATCAAACAAAGAGCTAAAGCGCGATGACGATTCGACCCAATCTCATCGCGCTTTAGTGGTCGGCCTGCATAACAAGTCGAAGAATTTCTGCAATGTCATATTCGCGGCGATCAGGTGAGCGCGCTCCCAAAAAAAAATCTGGTGCCTGTTTCAGGAGCAGTCATGCTCAGGCAACGCTCCGGTGCGAGGGCGCTGCGTCGTATTTATTTCCAGCGGGTCAGCCGGATCGAAATGATGGTGGCCAGGCCGAACGCCACCATTGCACCGCCGACCAGCGCAAACAGCGTCCACGCCGGGGCGCTCACGGTAGCGAGCCACCAGCCGCCGATACCGACCAGCAGCAGGCGGATGGTGCCGGCCAGCACCGGTCCGCCGACCTTGGCCGCGCCCTGCGAGGAGAAATAGAGACAGACGCCGACGCCGAAGAAGCCGAAGCCCGGGCCGGCCAGCGCGAAATAGGACGAAGCCGCGGCGGTCACGCCGGGATCGGTGGTGAACAGCGCAATCCACAGCGTCGGCTTGAGCGCGACCACAAGTCCGACGAAGCCAACGACAAGTCCGGCGACGGTGCCGGCGGTCCACGCCACCTTGCGGGCGCGCGTCACGAGTCCCGCGCCGATCGCCATGCCGACCATCGGCACCGAGGCGACGCCGACCGCGAACGCGATCGGGATCAGCAAAAACTCCAACCTCGAGCCCATGCCGTAACCGGCCAGCGTCTCGGTGCCGAAGCTGGCCAGGATCTTGGTGAAGATCAGGATGGTCAGCACGCTCTGCAGCGGCGATAGGCAGGAGATCGCGCCGACCTTGAGAATGTCGAGGAACATCGCGCGCTGGAAGCTGAAGGCGGCGAAGTCGAGCTTCAACCGGCTGCGGCCGGAGGCGAGATACCACGCGAGGAAGATCGCACCACACGTGAAGGCCGTGAGCTGTCCGGCGGCGACGCCGCGCATGCCGAGACCGGGCATGCCGAACAACCCGAGACCAAGCACGCCGCCGACCGCGATCTGGATCATCGAGACCGTGATCAGAGTCATCGAGGGAATCCGCATGTCGCCGGTGCCGCGCACCACGGAGGCGAGCGTGTTGACCAGCCAGATCGAGATCGCGCCGGAGAACAGCACCTGCGAGTAATGCATCGACTGCTCGAGCACGCCGCCATGTCCGCCGAGCAGCGCATAGAAGTTGCGGCCGAAGCCCAGCATCATCACGGTGAAGAACAGTCCGGCGCATCCGCCGATGATAGCCGCATGCAGCGCCAGATCGGCGGCGCGGTCGCGGTCGCCGGCGCCGAGCGCGCGGCTGATCGCCGACGAGACGCCGCCGCCCATCGCGCCAGCCGACATCATCTGCGTCAGCATCGCGAACGGAAACACCAGCGCAATGCCGGCCAGCGGCTCGGTGCCGAGCCGGCCGATGTAAGAGGTCTCGGCCACCGCGACCAGCGTCGAGCCGAACATGGCGATGGTGTTCGGGATCGCGAGGCGAAGCAGCGTCGGCAGGATCGGCGCGGTCAAGAGGTCATTGACCGGCGTGGCGGGCGCGGCCGGGGCCGGCTGCACGTCGTCGATCGAGGCATCAATGGTCATGCGTCACGGCTCACTTCGCAAGCGGGAGAGGGGCGCACTGCAATCCAACGCCAGTGAACCGGGCTCGCAATCAATAAATGATGATCGACATGTTACGAGGTTGCACCGTCCATCGCCACCGCCGCCGATGCAGGGGTCACCACGGCAGGCCGCATAGGTCGATCTTGCCCTGGCGCGGCGCGCGGACGATGTCGTTGACGAACGGCGCCATCGCTTCGAAGCGGATCTGCCCGGAAGGCTGCTCGCAATAGACTTCGCCGCTGAAGGGATGCCAGCCGCGCGCCTGGTAGAACGCAAAATTGTGCGGCTCGCAGAATAAGATTGCAAATTTCACCGCGTCGTTGGCACGAATGGTGTGCACGGCGGCATCTAACGCCAGCGACGCATAGCCGCGCCGCCGGCAGTCCGCGCGGGTCGAGACTCCGCCGATGCCGCCGACATGCACCTTGTGGCCATTCCAGGTGACGGTCCGGAAATAGATACCGACATGGCAGGCCAGCCCGCTGTCGTCGGGCGCATCGAGCAGTACGCGCAGATCCGCGTGGGCCCATTTGATATCGGCCCAGGCTGGTTTCTCGACCGCATCCGGGCTCCAGACCGCCTGGAGCAGCGGCTCGGCGCGCTTCCACGATGCATCTCCGTTGAGAATGTCGATTTCGATGCTCATCGTCTGGGTCCTTGGTCTTGGTTCGGGCTGTGCCGATCTGTCATGGGCGATCCGAAAATGCGGTGTTTCTCCGCCATGGAACCTTCTATAAGGGGGACCCGTTAAGTGTAGTCTCCCACCCTCTGTTGGACATTACCCCATGACCTTCACGCTACCCGATCTGCCCTACGCCCACGACGCCCTTGCTCCCTACATGTCCAAGGAAACGCTGGAGTTTCACCACGACAAGCATCACCAGGCCTACGTCACCAACGGCAACAACGCGATCAAGGGGACCGAATTCGAAGGCAAGTCCCTCGAGGAGATCGTGAAGGGTTCGTTCGGCAAGAACGCGGCCGTCTTCAACAATGCCGGCCAGCACTACAATCACATCCATTTCTGGAAGTGGATGAAGCCGAATGGCGGCGGAAGCAAGCTGCCCGGCCGGCTCGAGAAGAAGATCAACGAGGACCTCGGCGGCTTCGACAAGTTCAAGGCCGACTTCGCCGCTGCCGGCGCCGGTCAGTTCGGCTCCGGCTGGGCCTGGCTGCAGGTCAAGGGCGGCAAGCTCGAGGTCGCCAAGACCCCGAACGGCGAGAACCCGCTGGTTCACGGTGCGGTGCCGATCCTCGGCGTCGACGTATGGGAGCACTCCTACTACATCGACTACCGCAACCGCCGTCCGGACTATCTGAAGGCGTTCGTCGAAAACCTCGTCAACTGGGACTATGTCGACGAGCTGTTCGGCAAGGCCGGCTAAGCGCGGCTTCGACCGTCGCATATTTCTTCACCCTCCCCTGAAAGGGGAGGGTCGTTTCGCATGCAGCGAAGCGAAATGCGAAACGGGGAGGGGTCATCTCTCAGCACGAGCAGTCTCTCAATGGAGAGACTGTGACCCCGCCCCGCCGCTCATTTCATTCGCGTCGACCCTCCCCTTTCAGGGGTGGGTGATTTGAGTGTGCGGCAAGATGCGCCCTCACTCGACACACACCAGCGGGGGCATTGGTGGGTAACGCGGCAAGCTATCTCCTCGTCTTCTTCGGCGGCGGTCTCGGTGCGACGTTGCGCCAATTGATCAACGTCACCTGCGCGCGCTGCATCGGCACCGCGTTTCCCTACGGCACCTTCATCATCAACATCACGGGCTCGACCGTGATGGGCCTGATCGCCGGCTATCTCGCCTTCAAGGGCGACGCCTCGCAGCCTTGGCGGCTATTTTTGATGACCGGCATCCTCGGCGGCTACACCACCTTCTCCGCCTTCTCGCTCGACACCGCGCTGCTGTACGAGCGCGGCGAGCTCGGCCTTGCTGTGCTGTATGTCGCGGGCTCGGTGGCGTTCTCGATCGCCGGCCTGTTCGCCGGGCTCGCGATCATCAGGCATTTGACGTGAGATGCGCTCGGCGTCATGCCTCAGGGCGCGCTCTCGCGCGCGCGTGCCGCACGCAAGGCTTTTTACCTTTTGCACGGGGCCCATGGGTGCGATCGGCACCCGGCTTTCCCTGCGCCCTTTGATCAAGGGAGGGCGGAATGAGATGCAAAGCTCGGACAAATCATGTCGCGAGAATGTGGATGTGTGACTCATAGACCGCGCCACACACGCAATGTCGTCCTGGCGAAAGCCAGGATCCATTACCCCAAATCTCAATTGTTGCGCGACGCCGGGGCCACGATCCGATTCATCACTGAATGCGGTGGTTATAGGTCCTGGCTTTCGCCAGGACGACGCGCGGGAGGAGTCGTCCACTACCCCGCCATCCGGCGGCACCCCATTCATCTCCGGAACCCGCCAACCTCCTCCGCCGGCGGCATTTCCCGCCTCCAAATTTCCCTTTGGTAACCTCGCCTTAACCATGATTAGCGTTTGGTTAGGGTCGGAATGACGCGTGAAAAGCCCTCGTTTTGACATGTTGGCAGGGGAAGCAGGGCCCGGCTTTGGACGGGCCCCCCATGCGACAGATGTAAGAGGCTCTCGCGCAGTTTTGCCGCGCCGGGCGCGCGGCCGTGGAAGGGGTGCCGATTGGCGGCCCGCCGAATTGGGACACTTGCGTTGAGAGGATATTGCCGATGAATCCCGCCGACGTGGCTCAGTCAACTCTGCCACTGGCATCGAGCGACGTGTCGCTGATCGCGCTGTTCTGGCAGGCCCATTGGGTCGTCAAATGCGTGATGTTGGGACTTCTGTCCTGCTCGGTGTGGGTCTGGGCGATCGCAATCGACAAGATCCTGCTCTACGCCCGCACCAAGCGGGCCATGGACAAGTTCGAGCAGGCGTTCTGGTCCGGCCAGTCGATCGAGGAACTCTACCGCGCGCTGTCGGCCAAGCCGACCCAGTCGATGGCGGCCTGTTTCGTCGCGGCGATGCGGGAGTGGAAGCGCTCCTTCGAGAGCCAGTCGCGGTCCTTTGCCGGCCTGCAGGCGCGGATCGAGAAGGTCATGAACGTCTCGATCGCCCGGGAGGTGGAGCGGCTGGAACGCCGGCTGCTGGTGCTCGCCACCGTGGGCTCGGCAGGCCCCTTTGTCGGCCTGTTCGGCACCGTCTGGGGCATCATGTCGAGCTTCCAGTCGATCGCGGCCTCCAAAAACACCTCTTTGGCGGTGGTGGCGCCCGGTATCGCGGAAGCGCTGTTTGCCACCGCGATCGGCCTGATTGCCGCAATTCCGGCGACTATTTTCTACAATAAGTTCACTTCGGAGGTGAACCGGCAGGCCGCGCGCCTGGAGGGGTTCGCCGACGAGTTCTCCGCCATCCTGTCCCGTCAGATCGACGAGCGGGGTTGAGTTAGATGATGGTCACTTTTGCGGGTGTGCGATCATGGCGATGAGCATGGCAGGGTCCGGCGGTGGCAGACGCCGCCGCGGCGGGCGCAAGCCGGTCATGGCCGAGATCAACGTCACGCCGATGGTCGACGTGATGCTGGTGCTGCTGATCATCTTCATGGTGGCGGCGCCGCTGATGACGTCGAACATCGACATCGACCTGCCGGTGGCGAGCGGCGGCAAGTCGATCTCGTCGAACCAGCCGCCGCTGACACTGTCGGTCAAGCGCACCGGCGGCGGCTGCAACTCGAATGTCGAGCTCTATCTGGGTGACGCGCCGGTCACGGCCGCCGATTTTCCGGCCAAGATCAAGGCGATCGGTGACGCCCGGTCGGATGCCGAAAAAGTGGTCTATCTGCGTGGCGACAAGGACGTCTGTTACACGGATATGATGAAACTGCTCGGGGAGGTCCGGGCCGCGGGATTCAAGGCGAATATCGTCATCATCCCGGAAGGCGGATAACCACCATGCCAAGGCACGGGGAAGCCTGATTTGAAGGTCAAGGTCGACAAGACTCTGGCGGCATCGATTGTCCTGCACGTCCTCGTGATCGGGTGGGGCCTCGTGTCGTGGTCGACCAAGGCGTACGTGATGCCCGAAGAGGAATCGGTTGCCGTCGACGTGATCTCGCCCGACCAGCTCTCGCATGTCATGGCCGGTCAGAAGGACGGCAAGAAGGAAAATCCCAAACCGCTGGTCGACAAGGTCGCTGAAGCCAAGCCGGTCGACGACACCGTCGGAAAGGTCGAGGAGAAAAAGCCCCCTGTCGTGACCGACACCGCGCCGCAGCCGGCGCCGAAGGTGGAGAAGCCGGAAGACAAGAAGCCGGATCCGCCGAAGAAGGTCGAGAACAAGCCGAAGGAAGAGCCGAAGCCGGTCGAGAAGAAACCCGATCCGGTGAAACCCGACCCGATCGCGGAAGCGATCAAGAAGGAAGAGAAGAAGCCGCCGCCGAAGCCGGTGCAGCAGGCCGCCAAGCCGCCGCCGGAGCAGAAGCCGAAGGATCGCGTGTTCGACCAGAGCAAGATCGCAGCCCTGCTCGACAAGCGTGACCCGACGCGGGCCGCGGCGACCGGCGATACGCTCAATGCCAATGCGGCGCTCGGCACCGCGAAGGGCAAGGCTGCCGACAATTCCGCGACCTGGGGCGCGATGTTCCGGCAGCAGGTCGAGCGCTGCTGGAAGAAGCCTTACGGTGGAATTGAGGCACAGATGGCAGAAGCCGTGTTCTCCATCCATTTGAAGCGCGACGGCACGCTGGAAGGCATGCCGGTCGTGGTAGGAAACGCGAAGACGCCTTATCTTCGGGTGTATCAGGAGAGCGGCTTGCGCGCGATCATCGAGTGCCAGCCCTATCGATTGCCTCCAGCATTCTTTGAGGAGTGGCAGTTCTTCGAGCCAGCCTTCACCGAGAGGCAGAGCTGAAATTGCACGCTACCGTTTACGAGCATGAGTTCGAACGATGATTGACAAGACCCGCTTGCCTCACACGCTATTCCGTCCGAGCCGCCGGCAGATCCTGGCCGGAATGGCGTCCGCCGGCGCGATGCTGGGTGGTCTGACCGGCCCCGCATCCGCCCAGAAGCGGATCACCATCACCGAGGGCGAGTTCGCGCCGGTGCCGATCGCGATCCCGAACTTCGCCGCCGGCACGCCTGGCGATGCTGAAGTCGGCGTCGGCGTCACGCAGGTGATCACCAACAACCTGAAGCGCAGCGGCTTGTTCGCGCCGATCGATCAGGCCGCCTATCTCGAGAAGCAGATCAACATCGACGCGGCGCCGAACTTCAACAACTGGAAGAGCATCAACGCGCAGGCGCTGGTGACCGGCCGCATGACGCGCCAGGGCAACGGGCGAGTGAAGGCGGAATTCCGGCTCTGGGACGTCAACACCGGCCAGCAGCTCGCCGGTCAGCAGTACGACACCTCGGCCGAATACTGGCGGCGGATCGCGCACATCATCTCCGACCAGATCTATGAGCGCATGACCGGCGAGAAGGGTTATTTCGATACCCGCGTCGTGTTCGTCGACGAGAGTGGCTCGGCGGATCGCCGCGTCAAGCGCCTCGCGCTGATGGACCAGGACGGCGCCAATGTGCGCTACCTGACCCGCGGCTCGGATCTCGTGCTGACGCCGCGCTTCTCGCCGTCGACCCAGGAAATCACCTATATGGAATTCGGGCAAGGCGACCCGCGCGTCTATCTGCTCAACATCGAGACCGGCCAGCGCGAGATCGTCGGCAACTTCCCGGGCATGTCGTTCTCGCCGCGCTTCTCGCCCGACGGCCAGCGCGTCATCATGAGCCTGCAGCAGGGCGGCAACTCCAACCTGTTCGTGATGGATCTGCGCTCGAAGTCGATGACGCGGCTGACCGACACGCCGGCGATCGACACCTCGCCGTCCTACGCGCCCGACGGTACGCGGCTCTGCTTCGAATCCGATCGCGGCGGCAAGCCGCAGATCTACGTGATGCCGGCGACCGGCGGCGGTGCACAGCGCATCTCGTTCGGCGACGGCACCTATTCGACGCCGGTTTGGTCGCCGCGCGGCGACTACATCGCCTTCACCAAGCAGGGCGGCGGGCAGTTCGCGATCGGCATCATGAAACCCGACGGTTCGGGCGAGCGCATCCTAACCTCGGGTTTCCACAATGAAGGCCCGACGTTTGCGCCGAACGGACGCGTCGTGATGTTCTTCCGCGATCCCGGCGGC
The DNA here is from genome assembly GCF_020329495.1 of Bradyrhizobium australafricanum. Lineage (NCBI taxonomy): Bacteria > Pseudomonadati > Pseudomonadota > Alphaproteobacteria > Hyphomicrobiales > Nitrobacteraceae > Bradyrhizobium > Bradyrhizobium australafricanum. The sequence goes on from NZ_JAGKJL010000015.1 coordinate 99,675, forward strand.
AACAGCGGCCCGTCGCTGTTCACCATCGACGTCTCCGGCCGCAACGAGCTGCGGGTGCCGACCCCGGGCTTTGCCTCCGACCCGGCCTGGTCACCGCTGTTGTCGTGAGCCGGGTGCAGAGCTGCTCCGGGAACCTCGGCGGCGGTCAGCACTTCTCACCTAGCGCACTGAATTTCATGGTGAATTCCGGCCGTCGCCTGGGCGCGGCAAGGACTTGCTAACGATGTTCGCTCAGAAAGACTTCACCTGCGATCAGTAAGAGTGCGAGCTGAAAAGGACGCGCGCTCTCACAATGCAGTTTGCAAGTCAGACGGGTGAACCGGACCGGTCGATGTCGCCGACGATTTCGGCGGCACTGGTCGATTCCCTGTTCATGAACCCAGCGCCCATGATTTTCGGCGCCTTCGGTCCCGCCATTGCGGGCGCCGTGATTGCGGCTGTCACGAGCAATCTGTTGTGCTGGCTGTGCGTGCCGCTGTTCATCGTGGTGGGGCTGGCGCGCGCGCTGCAGATGTACCGCTACCAGCAGCGCAATTCCCGGCTCACCGTCGAAGAGTCCGTGACCTGGGAGAAGCGCTACCGGATCGGCACCATCGCCTACGGCATCTCGCTCGGCATCTGGGGCGTCACCGTGCTGCTCACGACCAATGATGCCGCCGCGCACATGCTGTGCGTGACCACGGTGGTCGCCTACACCTCGGCGGGGGTAGGGCGGACCTTCGGCCGGCCGCAGATCTTCCACCTGCATCTGTTGATGTCGATCGGTCCCTTGATCCTGGCGCTGATGTATGTCGGCGGCCCCTATCACATCGCCCTTGCGCTGCTCAGCCTGGTGTTCTTCAGCGCCATCCGGCACCTGACCTCCAGCCTGCAACGCATCTACGTCAACGCCTGGATCGCCAAGGAGCGCGAGGCCGCGCTGGCGGGCCAGTTCGATACCGCGCTGAACAACATGCCGCACGGCCTGTGCATGTTCAGCGCCGACGGCCGCGTTGCGGTGATGAACCACCGCTTCATCGAGATGATGCAGCTGTCGGACGATTTCGTGCAGCGCGGCGCCAGCGCCACCGACATCTGCAACGCCTGCGTCCTGTCCGGCTCGATCTCGGCCGCGGCCGCACAGCAGATCCTCTACGAGATCGAGAGCTCGCAGCGCGGCGATATCGTCACCAGCGACCCCGACCCAACCAAGAACCGCTCGCTCGACTGGACCTTCCAGCCGATGGCCGGCGGCGGCACTGTGGTGCTGGTCGAGGACATCACCGAGCGCAAGGACGCCGAGGCCCGGATCAGCCACCTCGCGCGCTACGACGAGCTGACCGCGCTGCCCAACCGCGTCAATTTCCGCGACGAAATCGGCCGGCTGCTCGCCATGCAGCACGGCGACCATCGCTCCGCATTACTGTTCGTCGACCTCGACCAGTTCAAGCAGGTCAACGATACGCTCGGCCATCCCTGCGGCGACCAGCTGCTCTGCGCGGTCGCCGAGCGGCTGCGCGAGATGCTGCGGCCGGAGGATTTCGTGGCGCGGTTCGGCGGCGACGAGTTCGTGGTGTTCCAGCAGAACATCCACTCGCACGAGGACGCTGCGGCGCTGGCTCGGCGCATCGTCGACCGCCTCAGCGAGCGCTACAAGATCGACAACCATTTGGTCGAGATCGGCGCCAGCGTCGGCATCGCGATGACCGCGCCCGGCGTCGGCGCCGACACGCTGCTGAAGAACGCCGACATGGCGCTCTACCGCGCCAAGGCCGACGGCCGCGGCACCTTCTGCTTCTTCCGCGACGAGATGGCGCAAACCGTCGAGGCCCGCCGCATCCTCGAGCTCGACCTGCGCAAGGCGCTCGCCAACGAGGAATTCGAGCTGTTCTACCAGCCGCTGATCAACCTGAAGTCCGGCAAGGTGAGCACCTGCGAGGCGCTGTTGCGCTGGAACCATCCGGCGCGCGGTACGGTCTCTCCGGTCGACATCATTCCCGTTGCCGAGGACATGGGCCTGATCGTCGATCTCGGCCGCTGGATCCTGCGCAAGGCCTGCATGGAATGCATGAAGTGGCCCGAGGCGGTCAGTGTCGCAGTCAACTTCTCGCCGCAGCAGTTCCACCAGCGCGACGTGCTGAGCGAGGTTCGCTACGCGCTCGAGGTCTCCGGCCTGCCGGCGCACCGGCTCGAGATCGAGATCACCGAATCCTCGCTGCTGCACAACACCGAGCTGACCCACGACTTGCTGTCCCAGCTGCGCTCGCTCGGCGTGCGGATCTCGCTGGACGATTTCGGCACCGGCTACTCGTCGCTCAGCTACCTGCACAATTTCCCGCTGCAGAAGGTCAAGATCGACCGGTCCTTCCTCGAGGGTATCGACAGTGACCGTCCGCTGACCCTGCTGCGCGGGGTGGCGCGGCTGTCGGCGGATCTCGGCATGTCGGTCGTGGTCGAGGGCATCGAGACCAATGAGCAGCTCGAACTGATCAGCGCCGATGGCGCGGTGACCGAAGCACAGGGATACCTGTTCAGCCGGCCGGTTCCCTCCGTCCGCATCCGCCAGCTGCTCAATGCCTCGCACGGCCGGCGGACCGACGAGCAACTGCACGTGGTTCCCTCGCGCTCGATCGCTTGATCCGGCGCAATATACTCAATCGATAGTTGTGAGAACCTTCGACTGCACCATTCGTAGTGTGCCCTTGGGTCGGAGGTTAACTGTATTGCCTCGATTACTTTGACGGAAATTAAGAAGCTGTTAATCTTTTGGCCGCGCGTTGAAGTTGTTGCGTTGTTCAGGGAGTACCAAATGAGGTCCGCGGCCGAAGCCATCAAGCCCGCGACAGGAAGGCTTGCGGACCCTCTGGATCAAGTCGATTACCGCCTCGCTCAGACCTCGGAACAGAAAGACGAGATCTACCGGCTTCGCTATCGCGCCTATCTGCGCGAAGGCGCGATCCGGCCCTCGGCGGACGAGCGGGTTGTCGATCAGTTCGATGATGCGCCGAATGCCTGGGTGTTCGGTGTCTATCTGCAAGGCGAACTCTGCAGCTCGATCCGCATCACCGTGGTGACGCCGGAGTGGCGAACCTCGCCGACGCTCGAGGTGTTCGGCGACGTGCTGCTGCCGAAGCTTGATCAGGGCCTGGTCTTCATCGACTCGACGCGCTTCGTCGCGGATCCCGAAAAGGCCCGGAACGTTCCGGAACTGCCCTATGTCACCGTGCGTCTCGGCTCGACCGCGGGCGTGCACTTCAATGCCGATTACGGCCTGGCGCCGGTCCGGCCCGAGCACATGGCGTTCTACCGGCGTGTGTTCCTGCACGAGACCTGGTCGGAGCCGCGGCTCTATCCCGGGCTGGTGAAGCCGGTCGGCTTGATGGCGTCGCACCTGCCGACGGTGCGGGAACGCGTGCTGGCCCGCTATCCCTTCCTGCGCTCCAGCGCCTTCGAGCGGCGCATGCTATTCGACCGCGAAGGCCAGTTGCAGCCCGACGGCGTCGTGCAGCCGTTCGAGCGCGCTTCGATCGTGCCGAATCCCTGAGGGAAACGGCATTCTCATCGATTCAGTGTCGATCGACTGTTGCGCGCAGGCCAAATTGTCCTGCAAAAGCGGCCGGTTCCCGCGAACCTTGCCTTCCCTTCACCATCGCGCCACATTTGCCACCCATTAACCATCGGGGGCGCTTTTCGCCATTGCCTGGCATTTGATGGGGTTCAGCAAGGTCTCGTCAAGGTTGACGGAACGTTCGCTTAACCATCGCCCTGTAGACCGATTGGGTAGTACGAAGAGCGCGAGCGTGGAGGCTCCGGGAATGAATTATCTCCAGGGTATGAAGCTGGTTGCGGTTCTGGCGGTGGCGCTGTCGATGGGCGCATGCGCCAACAAGAACCCGTTGGACGCCAATGGCGCGATTGGGGGCGCCGCGACCCCGGGCAGCCAGCAGGATTTCGTGGTCAATGTCGGCGACCGCGTGTTCTTTGAGAGCGATCAGACCGATCTCAGCCCGCAGGCGACGGCGACCCTCGACAAGCAGGCGCAGTGGCTGCAGACCTATAACCGTTACTCCTTCACCATCGAAGGTCATGCCGACGAGCGCGGCACCCGCGAATACAACATCGCGCTCGGTGCCCGGCGTGCCCAGTCGGTCCGCGCTTACCTCGCCTCGCGCGGCATCGATCCGAGCCGCATGCGCACCATCTCCTACGGCAAGGAGCGTCCGGTCGCGGTCTGTAACGACATCTCCTGCTGGTCGCAGAATCGTCGCGCCGTCACCGTGCTGAACGCCAGCTCCTGACGCGAACCTGAATGAGTGTTTTCAAGCCGGCGCCTTCGGGCGCCGGTTTTGTTTTGGCCGCGTGAAGGCCCGGCCCGCCGTCATCAAGATGAACGAAGCTGCGCGCAATTGGCCGCTTGCTTGTTCCAGCGTCCGTACTAAACCGGTATCCCGCGACGCTGTCCCGGATTTGAAGTGCCAGTCACAATTCCGGCGTACTCCGTCTTTCAATGTCGCTCGCTTTTCACGTCGATCTCGTCGTCAGGGCAAAATGTCATCCAGGATTCATTTTCTTTCCTCCGCCGCGGCGATCGCGGCGTTGCTCGCCGTTTCCGCGCCAGTGTTTGCCCAATCCGACGATTCCGATGCTGAAATGCGGATCGAGCGGCTCGAAAACCAGCTGCGGCAGCTGACCGGCCAGAACGAGGAACTGCAATACCGTAACCGCCAGCTCGAGGAGCGGCTGCGGCAGCTTGGCGGGCAACCGCCCGGCCCAGCTGGACAGGCTCCGGCGGGCCAACCCGTTGCGGCGGCGCCACCGGCGCAGCCGCCGCAGGCCTACCCGCAAGCGCAGCCGGGTTACGCCCAGCCCCAGCAAGGCTACGGCCAGCCGCAGCAAGGATATGGCCGGCAGCCGCAGGGCGGCTATGACCAGCAGCAGCAGATCGCGGCGCCTGCGCCGATCGCGCAGGAGCCGGCGCCGGCGGCTTCCGGCCGCCGCGGCCGCGGCGATGCCTTCGATCCGAACCAGAACCCGAATGCCCCAGGGGCGCCGCGCGCACTTGGCGGCGGCGGGATGCCGATGCCCAGTGAGGCGGCGGTTGGCGCGCCCGGCGGCCGTGGGGCAGGCGAGCCGCTCAATCTCGGCAACACCAGCCCGCAGCGTGCGCCCGGCGCGAGCGCAGCCCTGACCACGCTGCCGCCGTCGGCGACGTCGAAGGACGAGTTCGACCTCGGCATCGGCTATATGCAGCGCAAGGACTATGCGCTCGCCGAAGAGACGATGAAGAACTTCGGCCAGAAGTATCCGAACGATCCCCTGGTGGCGGACTCGCAATACTGGCTCGGCGAAAGCTATTTCCAGCGCCAGCAATATCGCGATGCTGCGGAGACCTTCCTCGGCGTGACCACCAAGTTCGACAAGTCCGCGAAGGCGCCCGACGCCCTGCTGCGGCTCGGCCAGTCGCTGGCGGCGCTGAAGGAAAAGGAAGCGGCCTGCGCCGCGTTCGGCGAGATCACGCGGAAGTACCCGCGCGCGTCCGGCGGGGTCAAGGCTGCGGTTGATCGCGAGCAGAAGCGCGTGAAGTGCTAAACCAGATGCGGGAAGGCCCGGCCTCTCCGCCAGCAGCTGGTTTTGCGATGCCCGACGATCAATCCGCCATCCCGGCAAGGGACGCCAAGCGCCTGTTCGCAGGCCTTGCGGGCGCGCCGGCGCTCCTGCTTGCGGTGTCCGGCGGTCCCGATTCAGTCGCGCTGATGTGGCTCGCCGCGCGCTGGCGCCGCGCGCTCGCGCAGGGACCGCGGCTGGTGGCGGTCACGGTCGATCACGGCCTGCGTCCCGAAGCGGCTCGTGAGGCGCGCGACGTCAAGCGGCTGGCGCGAAGTCTCGAGCTGCCGCATCACACGTTGCGTTGGACTGGACCAAAGCCTGGAACCGGCGTGCCGGCAGCGGCGCGCGCGGCCCGCTATCGACTGCTCGCGCAGGCCGCACGCAAGCATGGCGCCACGCATATTTTGACCGCGCACACCCGTGACGATCAGGCCGAGACGCTGTTGATGCGGATGCTGCGCGGCAGCGGCGTTGCGGGCCTCTCGGCAATGGCGCGCGAGACCGAGCGCGATGGCGTCTTGCTGACACGGCCGCTGCTCGACATCTCCAAGGCCCAGCTGATCGCAACGCTGCAGAAGGCGCGCATCGGCTTTGCCGACGATCCGACCAACCGCGATCGGTCCTTCACGCGTCCGCGGTTGCGCGCGCTGATGCCGATGCTCGCGGCGGAGGGCGGCGACGCGCGGAACCTGACGCGGCTTGCCGCAAGGATCGCGCGCGCCAACGCCGCCCTGGAGGTGCTGGTCGACGGCGCCGAGCACTATCTTGCGTTGAAGAGTGAGGATAACTCCGGCACGGGCTTCGATGCTGCACTGTTCGCAGTAATGCCCGAGGAAATCCGCGTCCGTCTGCTCAAGCGCGCCATCGACCGCGTCGGACATGAGGGCCCGGCCGAGCTCGGCAAGGTCGAAACCCTGCTCGCCGCGATGGACGAGGCCTTGGATGGGGCTTTGGGAAAACGCGAATCCAGGCTGAAACAGACCCTTGCCGGAGCGGTCATCAGCATCGCCGCCGGCCGGATCAGGATCGGCCCGGCACCGCCCCGCCGGGGGCGCTCTCGCTGAGCCGGGTTCGATTGTTTCAATCGCTGTCATAATCGGGCAAAGAGGCTTAACCACCCCGGAAAAACACCGGATTCAGCGCCATTTTTTGACCGGGAATCGCGCTAGGATGCGGTAAATAGTCGTGCGTGGTTCCCTTGGCATCTACCCCAGCGGCACCTAAATTGTATGCCATCGACGGGATGGATTCCCTGGGGATTCCCACAGAGCCTGCCCAAGGATAGAGAGAGGCCGCGATCCGCGCGACCACGAAGGAAGACCATGAACGCCAATCTGCGGAATTTCGCCCTCTGGGTCATCATTGTCCTGCTGTTGCTGGCGTTGTTCACGCTTTTCCAGAATCCTGGCCAGCGCTCGTCGTCCTCGGACATCTCGTTCTCGCAGCTTCTCACTGAGGTCGATCAGGGCCATGTCCGCGACGTCGTGATCCAGGGGCCGGAGATTCACGGCACCTTCAACAACGGCACGAGCTTCCAGACCTACGCGCCGAGCGATCCGACGCTCGTGAAGCGCCTCTTTGACGCCAAGGTGCAGATCACCGCGAAGGCGCCCGGCGACAACGTGCCGTGGTTCGTCTCGCTGCTCGTCTCCTGGTTGCCGTTCATCGCGCTGATCGGCGTGTGGATCTTCCTGTCGCGGCAGATGCAGGGCGGCGCCGGCAAGGCGATGGGCTTTGGCAAGTCGCGCGCCAAGATGCTGACCGAGGCGCATGGCCGCGTCACCTTCGAGGACGTCGCTGGTGTCGACGAGGCCAAGCAGGACCTGCAGGAGATCGTCGAATTCCTCCGCGACCCCGGCAAATTCCAGCGGCTCGGCGGACGGATTCCGCGCGGCGTGTTGCTGGTCGGCCCTCCCGGTACCGGCAAGACGCTGATCGCGCGCGCGGTCGCGGGCGAAGCCAACGTGCCGTTCTTCACCATCTCCGGTTCAGACTTCGTCGAGATGTTCGTCGGCGTCGGCGCGAGCCGCGTCCGCGACATGTTCGAGCAGGCCAAGAAGAACGCGCCCTGCATCATCTTCATTGACGAAATCGACGCGGTCGGCCGTCATCGCGGCGCCGGCCTCGGCGGCGGCAACGACGAGCGCGAGCAGACGCTGAACCAGCTGCTGGTCGAGATGGACGGCTTCGAGGCCAATGAGGGCGTGATCCTGATCGCGGCGACCAACCGTCCCGACGTGCTCGATCCCGCGCTGCTGCGTCCCGGCCGCTTCGACCGCCAGGTCGTGGTGCCGAACCCGGACGTCGTCGGCCGCGAGCAGATCCTCAAGGTTCACGTCCGCAAGGTGCCGCTGGCGCCGGATATCAACCTCAAGACCATCGCGCGCGGCACCCCGGGCTTCTCGGGCGCCGACCTGATGAACCTCGTCAACGAGGCTGCGCTGACCGCCGCCCGCCGCAACAAGCGGATGGTGACGCAGGCCGAGTTCGAAGAGGCCAAGGACAAGGTGATGATGGGCGCCGAGCGCAAGTCGCTCGTGATGACCGAGGAAGAGAAGCTGCTGACGGCCTATCACGAGGGCGGCCACGCCATCGTCGGCCTCAACGTCGTCGCGACCGATCCGATCCACAAGGCGACCATCATTCCGCGCGGCCGTGCGCTGGGCATGGTGATGCAGCTGCCCGAGCGCGACAAGCTGTCGATGTCGCTCGAGCAGATGACTTCGCGCCTTGCCATCATGATGGGTGGCCGCGTCGCCGAAGAGCTGATTTTCGGCCGCGAGAAGGTGACCTCGGGCGCCGCCTCCGACATCGAGCAGGCGACCCGCCTTGCCCGCATGATGGTGACGCGCTGGGGCCTCTCGGAAGAGCTCGGCACCGTCTCCTACGGCGAGAACCAGGACGAGGTGTTCCTCGGCATGTCGGTCTCGCGCACGCAGAACGCGTCCGAGGCGACCGTGCAGAAGATCGACTCCGAGATCAGGCGTCTGGTCGAGGAAGGCTACAACGAGGCAACCAAGATCCTCACCGAGAAGCGCGAGGACCTCGAGGCGCTCGCCAAGGGCCTGCTCGAGTTCGAGACGTTGACCGGCGACGAGATCATCGACCTCTTGAAGGGCAAGAAGCCCAATCGCGAGTCGGTGCTGGAGCCGTCGACGCCGCGCGCATCCGCCGTGCCGCCGGCCGGCAAGCCGCGCCCGCGTCCCGATCCGGACACCGGCATGGAGCCGCAGCCGCAGGCGTAAGCCTCGCCCGCGATGGCCGGCACGTCCGGCAGACCAGTTGTGCAAAAGCTCGGCCTCAAGCCGGGCTTTTGTATTTTTGTCGACGGGTTGTCCGTTCCCTACGGCGACGTTGTCGGCGAACTGCCCGCCGATGTGCTGGTGACGAATACCGCAAGGGCACCGCTCGATGTCGTGCACCTGTTCGCCGCCAGGGCCGAGGGGCTTGCGGCCAAGCTGCGGCGTTATCGTCAGGCGATCGCCCCTGACGGCATGATCTGGGTGTCGTGGCCGAAGAAGAGTTCGGGCGCCGCGACCGACCTTACGGAGAGACAGGTCCGCGCAACCGGGCTCGCGAACGGCCTGGTCGACGTCAAGGTCTGTGCGGTCGATAACGTCTGGTCGGGGCTGAAATTCGTGATCCCGGTCAGGGACCGCGGCAAGCGCTGAAATCGCGCCTTTCGAATATCCGTGGCCTCCGCTGCAACGCCGTGACATCCTCCCGCCAAGCCGTCAAACGGCACGGCCGCGTTGTCTGAAGGCGCGGCAAGGAAAAGGTGAGGGGAGGCCGATGCGCAAGGCATTCGGCGCGCTTGGCGCCATTTCGTTCCTGCTGCTGCCCACGTCTTCTCTCGCCGCCGAGATGCGCGGCGTCACATCAACCGAAATCAGGATCGGCCAGACCATGCCCTATAGCGGGCCGGTGTCGGCGTTCGGCGCACTCGGCAAGGGCGAAGCCGGCTATTTCAGGATGCTGAACGAGCGCGGCGGCATCAATGGCCGCAAGATCAACTTCATTTCGCTGGACGATTCCTACGCGCCGCCGAAGACGGTGGAGCAGACGCGCCGCCTGGTCGAGAGCGACGAGGTCGCGCTGATCTTCTCCTCGATCGGCACCGCGCACAACACCGCGATCGCAAAGTACCTGCAGGGCAAGAACATCCCGCAGCTGTTCCTGGCCTCCGGCGCCTCGAAATTCGGCGACGTCACGCAATTCCCGCAGGCGACGATGGGCGTGCAGGCGCCGTTCCGCTACGAGGCACGGCTATATGCGCGCTATGCGCTGGCGAAGAATCCGAATGCAAGGTTCGCCGTCATCTCGCAGAACGACGATTACGGCCGCGACTATCTCGCCGGCCTCAAGGACGTGCTCGGCGAGAAGTATGAGTCTCTGGTCACGGTTGCGACCTATGAGATCACGGACCCGACGATCGACTCCCAGATCGTCAAGCTGAAGGCCACCAATGCCGACGTCTTCGTGATCGCGGCGACGCCGAAATTCGCGGCGCAGTCGATCCGCAAGGCCTTTGAGATCGGCTGGCGGCCGATGACGTTCCTGTCCAACACAGCGGTGTGGATCTCGACCGTGATGCAGCCTGCCGGCCTCGAGGCCGGCACCGGCATCATCTCCACGGCCTATGTGAAGGATCCGGACGACCCGGCATGGAGCGACGATCCCGGCATGAAGGGCTGGCGCGAGTTCATGACCAGATACGTGCCGGAAGGCGACCAGCACGACACCAACTACGTCAACGCCTACAACAGCGCGATGGCGCTGGAGGCGGTGCTGAAGGCCTGCGGCGACGATCTCTCGACCGAGAACATCCTGCGTCAGGCATTCGCGATCAAGGGCTTGGAATTGCCGATGCTGCTGCCGGGCATCAAGGTCAACACCTCGCCGGCCGACCACGTGCCGGTCGATCAGATGCAACTGATGCGCTTCAACGGCAAGACCTGGGATCGCTTCGGCGAACTTCAGACAGGGAATTGAGGGTGGGGCTGATCGCGCTTGAACTGTGAGCGCCGGGGATCAAACCCGTCATCCTGAGGAGCCGCGCAGCGGCGTCTCGAAGGATCGACGGTCCGACTGGTGGCCGATTCATCCTTCGAGGCTCGCCCAGCGGCGCAATTGCGCCGCAAGGCTCGCACCTCAGGATAACGGGACGACGATGCGATTTTGGACTTATGCAGCGTCGGTTAGTTCGTGCTCTGACCCGCCGCCGCCGCGCCGGTCCTGGTCTCGTCCGAGCGCACATGGATCACCGCGATGTCATCCTTGTACAGCCGCTTCCAGCCCTTCAGGTGATCCAGTGCGTTGCCGGCGGGAGAGTCCGAGCTCAGCAGCGTGGCATCGATCCGGTATTTGTCGAGCAGATCTAGCAGCCGGCCGACGTCGCGGGCATCGAGCGCGTCGTAATAGTCGAGCACGAATTGCTCGCCATAGAGCTCGGCGCGGCCGTCGATGAACACCTTCATGTCGCGGCTGACCATGTAGCCGCCGAACGGCGCCGTGCTGAACACGCGCTGCGCCTTGTGCTGCTGCAGCACATCGACCGCGGCAACGGGCGAAAACATCGGCAGGAATTTGAACTGATGCTGCGCGACGAACATCGCCGTCGTCACCCACGCGCCGATCACCATCGCGATCACAGCCAGGATCGTGACGACGGGGAATGCGCGCGTTTCTCCGAAGCGGGCGGCGGTGGCGCCTGCCGTTCCCCATTGCTCGGCGATCGGCTTGGCGAGCACCAGCGGAGCGATGAACGCGAACACCTCGATGTTGCGGACATGGCTCAGCGCCATCCAGATCAGCCCGAGCAGCAGCAGGATCCGCGGCACCGACAGCGTCAGCCTGCGATAGCAGATCAGGCCGATCAGGCCGAGCAGCGTGGCTTCGAAGAAGCTCGGCTTGCTGAAATCCGCCGGCTTCCATTCCCCGATCAGCGTCAGCAATTTGCCGAGGCTGAGGATCTTGGTCGCGCCGAGCAGGCTGTTCCAGCCATAGGGCGTCACACAGCTCGCGGCCAGCGCGGCGAGGCCGAACAGGCCCCATCGCACGACAAGCTGACGGCGGCGGCTGCGCTCCGCGTTCCACACGGCCTCCAGTCCGATCGGTCCGATCAGCGCCAGGCCGAGAACGAAGCCGCCATGCAGATTGGCCCACAGCGTCATCAGCGGCAGCAGCCACCATGACGGTGAGGCGCGGCGATCCGCGGCCACGAGCAGGCCGCCGATGAACGCCAGCAGCACCGGCAGCGCCAGCACATGCGGCCGCGCCAGAAAGTGGATCGTCGACAACAGCAGCGCCAGCGCCGCGATCAGGAGCGCGCGCGCCGGATCGAAATATGGGCTCAACAGATGCAGGAAGATCGCGACTGTCGCGCCGATCGCCATCGACGACAGGATCACCGGTCCGGCCCAATCGCCGCCGTATACGAGCGCGTACACCACCTGCGACAGCCACGAGCTCGAGATCCAGGGCTCGCCGAAACGGGTGAACGAGAACACGTCCGATGTCGGCATCGCGCCGTGTTCGAGGATCCACTGTCCGACCCTGATCTGCCACATCGTGTCGGAATCGCGCAGCAGGATTTCGCCGGCCGAGAGATAGAACAGATAGGCGCCCACGGCGGCGCACAGCGGCACCAGTCCTCGCGCCGCGCTACGGCTGCTCACGCTGCTGGTGATGGAGAGTGACATGCGCTTTCTTGCTTGTTTCGGCCGGGGGCATCCAGAGCCAACGCCACGCGTGATGCTGGCGCGCACTCGACCACGGCTTCCGATAAATTCGGGTAAATGCCGCGGCGATATTGCGAGTGTGCGCAAGATCAGATGTCTCGATTTCGAGCGATCACCTTAGCCGGCGATTTACCATCGCGGCCCTGATCCGGTCGGGGAGGGGTCGGGCCGCCGCCGGCTCAATCAGAGGTGGTACCAGAGGTTGCAAAAAATCCTTACAATTCCAGCTTGTCATTCAGTCTGAATAGTTGTTCACTTCTTCAGGCGATTGCGGGATCAATCGCTCAAAACGTTGAAGACTCGTGTGTTCTGCCGGTGGGCGCCGGCGGGGGCGCACGGCGGGGGGACGGAACGCCATGGTTTACCGGCGAACTCATCAGGTGGTGAAACGGCTGGCCGCGCGGCGCAGCGCCATCCTGTCGGCTGCGCGGGACGCGGCGGCGGCGGGCGGTATGGCAGCGGTCCAGATCGCACCCGTCGCGGTGCGGGCCAATGTCGCGGCCGGAACGGTCTACCGCTATTTCCCGTCGAAGGCCGAGCTGATCTCGGAATTGATCACGGAAGTCTCGCGCGACGAGCTCACGGCGATCCGGCGTGCCGCCGATGCCGCGCCAGGGCCGTCATCGGCGCTTGCCGCCGCGGTGACGACGATCGCGGTCCACGTGCTGTCGCAGCGCAAGCTCGCCTGGGGCATTTTGGCCGAGCCGGTCGACGTCGACGTCACCGCCTCGCGCCTCGCCAGCCGCCGCGACATTTCCGGCGAGCTTGCCATGCGCATCGATGCCGCGGTGCGCGCCGGCCACCTGCCGGCGCAGGACACGGCGCTGGCCGCCACCGCCTTGCTCGGTGCGCTGCACGAAGCGCTGGTCGGTCCGCTGGCGCCGGCCAATCTCGACGATCCGATCAAGCTGCGTGACGCGGTGCAGACCGTGACGCTGCTTGCGCTGCGCGCGGTCGGCGTGATGGACGCACGCGCGCGTGGCCTCGTGGTGCAGGCGACGACTCCGGCGAAGGCACTGGTCGGCGCCTGAGGCCAGGGTGAGGCCAGCGCGCGCGAAGAACACTTCTGTCGCATTGGCGTTGTAGTTTTGCGGGCTGGGTTCAACCAACCTCACGGAGCAACGCATGACGACGACCCATGGCTCGGCCAAATGGCAGGGCGGCATCAAGGACGGCAAGGGCGCGATCTCGACCAAGAGCGGCGCGCTCTCGGATTACCCCTACGGCTTCGCCAGCCGTTTCGAGGGCAAGCCCGGTTCGAACCCGGAGGAGTTGATCGGCGCTGCGCATGCCGCCTGCTTCACGATGGCGCTGTCGCTGATCCTCGGCGAAGCCAAGCTCACGGCGGAGCATATGGAGACCAAGGCCGACGTGACCCTGGAGAAGGTCGCCGACGGCTTCGCCATCACCGCGGTGCACCTGACGCTGTCGGCAAAGATCCCGGGCGCTGACAACGCGACGTTCCAGGAACTGGCCGGCAAGGCGAAGGCCGGATGTCCGGTGTCGAAGCTGCTCAACACCAAGATCACGCTCGACGCGTCGTTGCAGGGCTGATCGCGGCGCGGGCGGGTTAGAGCGGGCACCGGTACGCGTGAAGAAAACGCGCCAAACAGGAATCTAGAGCTGCGCGTCGCCCCTCGGGCCGACCGAGGCGATGCGCAGCATGTTGGTGGTGCCGGGGGCGCGGAGCGGCACGCCGGCGACGATGATGACGCGCTGGCCGGCCTTGGCAAAACCGTCGCGGAACGCAATCGAGCCGGCGCGGTCGACCATGTCGTCGAGATCGTGCGCGTCCTCGGCGACCACGCAATGCACCCCCCACACCACCGACAGCTTGCGGCCGGTGACGAGGTTCGGCGTGATCGCGACCACCGGCACCTTGGGGCGCTCGCGCGCCACGCGGATCGCGGTCGAACCTGATGACGTCCAGCAGATGATCGCCGACAGGTCGAGCGTCTCGGCGATCTGCCGCGCGGCGTCGGCAATGGCGTCACCCACCGTCGCTTCGGGATCGACGCGCTGCGCGTTGATCACGTTGCGATAGGTCGGGTCGCGCTCGACCTCCTCGCCGATGCGGTTCATGGTGGAGACTGCCTCCACCGGGAATTTGCCGGCGGCGGATTCCGCCGACAGCATGATGGCGTCGGCGCCTTCGTAGACGGCGGTGGCGACGTCGGAGACTTCGGCGCGCGTCGGCACCGGCGCCTGGATCATCGATTCCAGCATCTGGGTTGCGACCACCACCGGCCTGCCGGCGCGGCGCGCCATCCGGATCATCTGCTTCTGCAGGCTCGGCACCCGCTCCAGCGGCAGTTCGACGCCGAGATCGCCGCGCGCCACCATCAGCGCGTCCGACGCTTCGATGATGTCGGCAAGGCGGTCGATCGCCTGCGGCTTCTCGATCTTGGCCATCACGGCGGCGCGGCCGCGGATCATCTTCTTGGCCTCGATCACGTCCTCGGCACGCTGCACGAAGGACAGCGCGACCCAGTCGATCCCCTCCGGCAGCGCGGCTTCCAGGTCGGCGCGGTCCTTTGCGGTCATCGCCGACACCGGCAGATCGGTATCGGGCAGGCTGACGCCCTTGCGGTCCGACATCTTGCCGCCGATCACGACGCGCGTGACCGCGCGCTCGGGCGAGGTTTCCTCGGCGATCAGCCGCACCTTGCCGTCGTCGAGCAACAGCGCATGGCCCGGGCGGAGCGCCGCGAGGATCTCCGGATGCGGAAGCTGGACGCGGCTGTTGTCGCCCGGCGTCTTGTCGGAATCCAGAATGAAGCTCTGGCCGTTCTTGAGCTGGGTCGAGCCTTCCGCGAACGAGCCAAGCCGCAGCTTCGGCCCTTGCAGGTCGACCAGGATGCCGATCGGCCGGCCGTAGCTCGATTCGACATTGCGGATGGTCTTGACCAGCTCCCGCATCTTGTCGTGCGGGGTATGGCTCATGTTGATGCGGAAGACGTCGGCGCCCGCCTCGAACAGCTTGCGGATCATCGCGCTGTCTGAGGAGGCCGGGCCGAGCGTTGCGAGGATCTTGATTCGACGCAGTCGTCTCATGGTTTGTTTCCGGGTGGTGCGGCTGGCGGCAGACCAGACGCGCCCGGAGGCGCTGCGCCCGGCGGCGGGTTGGGCAGGCCCGGCATCGCCCCGGGACTTCCTGGACCCACGCCGCCCGGCATTCCCGGTACTTTCTGCGGCTGTTGTTCGTTGGCTTCGGTCAGCTGGACGGTCCATGCACGCTGCTCGCCGGTGTCGACCTCGAAGAAGCCGGTGCGGTCGAACCCGCGCGCCAGGCAATTTTCGGTGCCCTTGATGGTGAATTCCTTGTCGCGCGAGCACATGAAGGCCTGGCCGGACCATTCGCCGCCGCGATCATAGTCGAGAGCGTAGATGTAGTAATAGCGCGCCACAAGGTTGCCGCGCAGCAAGGTCTCGCAGGTGCGCGACGACACGTTCCACCAGCCCTCGGTGGTCCAGCCCTCGGCGTCCTTGTAGCCGAGCGCGATGCCGACGCGGCTCGAGGTGTTGTTGCAGAGCCGGAAATCGGCCGCCGCCGGACTCGTCCACAAGCAGGCCGCGACCAGCGCCAGCACCGGCAGGAGGCCGGCCAACGTCAGGCGGATATTGCGGGGAGCTGAGGCGAGGGAATCTGTTGGGCTCATGCAGCGAAGCTATATCAAATCATGGACGATTTCGCGTGCCCGGCCGGCACTGTCAACGGGCGGGCGCCCGTCTGCGATGCTGTCGGACCATGGGCGGGGTGGCCGGACCGGTCCGTTTTGCGCGCCGATATGGCAAAATCTGTGACAATTCCCACCTGATATCAATATGGTGAGCGCGACACACGGGATCACGATCATGAGCATTGACGACAAAACCAGAACGGAACTCGAGGCCGCGGTCTTCCGGCGTCTCGTCAGTCACCTGCGCAACCGCACCGATGTGCAAAACATCGACCTGATGAACCTCGCCGGCTTCTGCCGCAACTGCCTGTCCAACTGGATGAAGGAAGAGGCCGACGCCAAGGGCCTTGCGGTGAGCAAGGACGAGAGCCGTGAGGCGGTCTACGGCATGCCGTATGAGGAATGGAAGGCGAAGTATCAGGGCAGCGCGACGCCGGAGCAGCTCGCGGCGATGAAGAAAGCCCAAAGCGGGCATTAAATCTCAGCCTCTGTGACGTCAGTTCCGCGGCCGTCCGCATCTCCTGTGGGCGCGCTGTGGATGAGCGCGATGTTTCCTTGACGGAACGCGCGCCAAAATCGAGGGTCGCCCGCAGCAAGCGGTGCGCAAGGCGCGTATTCGCGTAACATTTTGATACCTGTTCAGGAGTGCGCGATGGCCACCACGTCTGCCGCCGTCAAGGAAGAGCCCGCAACGCGATTTGCCAAGGACCAGCTCAAGTCCATCATCGAGCGCATCGAGCGGCTGGAAGAAGAGAAGAAGACGATCTCGGACGACATCCGCGACGTCTATGCCGAGAGCAAGGGCAACGGCTTCGACGTCAAGGCGCTGCGCGCCATCATCCGTCTGCGCAAGCAGGATCCGAACGAGCGCCAGGAGCAGGAGACCATCCTGGAGACCTACATGCAGGCTTTGGGGATGCTCTGAGGCGGCCGGCGGCCCACTCTCTGCCGGGCGTTCGCCAAGGGCGGCCCCCAAAGGCGTCCTCCAAGGCGCGCCCCTCAAAGGCTCAGGTCAAAGCTGCTGGAAGGCCTCCTGTCGAGGCTTGGGTGAAATCCCGGGATTTGCTACACTGCCGGCGAGGCAACCGGGCAGATCGTTCAGATGGACGTGCCAGGACCAGAGCGCCGGCTCGCTGCGGTCCTCGCCGCCGACATGGTCGGCTATAGCCGCCTGATGGAGGCTGACGAGACGGGCACCCTTGCGCGCCTCAAAACCCATCGCATCGAGCTGATCGATCCGGCCATCGCCAAGAATCGCGGCCGCATCATCAAGACCACTGGCGACGGCCTGCTGGTTGAATTTCATAGCGTCGTCGATGCGGTGCTGTGCGCGGCCGAGGTCCAGAGCCGGATGGCGAAGCGCAACGCCGACGTCGCACCGGCGCGGTGGATGCAGTTTCGCATCGGCATCAATCTTGGCGACGTGATCGTTGACGGTGCCGATATCTTCGGCGACGGCGTCAACGTCGCGTCCCGCCTGGAGACGCTGGCCGAGCCCGGCGGCATCTGCATTTCCGGCGCGGTCCGCGATCAGGTCGGGGATCGCCTGGAAGATCTGAGCTTCGAGGATCTCGGCGACCAGACCGTCAAGAACATCGCGCGCCCGATCCGGGTTTTCCGCGTCCATCTCGAATCCGGTGCCAGGCCCGTTTCGGAGCACCCGAGTGTTGTGACCGGCCCTGTCGTCGCCAAGAAGCCCTCCATCGCCGTGCTGCCGCTCGTCAACATGAGCGGCGATCCCGAGCAGGAATTCTTCGCCGACGGGCTCACCGAGGACATCATCACCGAGCTGTCGCGCTTCCACGATCTGCTGGTGATCTCGCGCAACTCGAGCTTCGTGTACAAGGGCAAGGCCGTGAAGGTGCAGGACGTCGCGAAGGAATTCGCCGTCGACTATGTGCTGGAAGGCAGCGTGCGGAAGGCGGGCGGCCGGATCCGCGTCACCGTGCAGCTGATCGACGCCGTGGCCGACCGGCACGTCTGGGCCGAACGCTACGACCGCGAGCTTGCCGACATCTTCGCGATCCAGGACGAGATGACGCGCGCTATCGTGGCGACCTTGCCGGGGCGCGTCGAGGCTGCCGCGCATGACCGCGTCAAGCGCAAGCCGACCGACAACATGGCGGCCTATGAATGCGTGCTTGCCGCCAAGGTGCTGCATCATCGCTCGGCACGGGACGACAACGCGGAGGCGCAGCGCTTGCTCGAGCGGGCCATCGTGCTTGACCCAAACTATGCCCATGCCCACGCCTGGCGGGCCTGCGTGCTCGGCCAGACCTGGGTCTACAACTGGTGCACCGACCGCGACGCGACCATGGCGCAGGTCGCCGCAGAGCTCGAGATCGCGCTCAAGCTCGACGACAATGACAGTGACGTGCACCGGATCCTCGCCGCGCTGAACCTTAACCGCGACGACCACGACAAGGCGGCCTTCCACCAGGAGCGCGCGCTCGCGCTGAACCCGAACTACGACCTCGTGGTCGTGCAGCAGGGCGAGCTCCTGACCTGGCTCGGGCGGCCCGAGGAGGGCATCGACTGGATCAAGCGGGCGATGCGCCTCAATCCGTTCCATCCGGAGCGCTTCTGGAGCCATCTCGGCCGGGCCTGCTATTGCGCCGAGAAATACGCCGACGCCGTCGAGGCGTTCTCGCGCATCACGCGCCCCGACCACACCCATCATGCCTTCCTCGCGGCGACCTTCGCGCAGATGGGCAACACGGTGGCGGCCTCTGCCCACGCCGCCGAGGTGCTGAAGCGCGAGCCGAGCTTCTCGGTTGCCACGCACCTGACAACGCAGCGCTACAAGTGCGAGCCCGATCGGTCGCGTTACGAGGCCGGCCTGCTCAAGGCAGGGCTGCCGGCCTGAAGGGGCGGAAAGCTATCTTGTCGGCAGAAGCGCGGCTCAGCGCAGCGAGGCGGTGCGGAGCACGAAGGACTGGGTCGTCAGGAGGGCGGTCGCCGAGCCCGAGAAGCGGTCGCAGGTCATGCCCATCATCGGATCTTCCGAGAAGGTCATGACGACGGCGGCCTGCGGCTTCACGAAATGAGCCCGCATCATGGTCATGTCGGTGTCGCCAAGCACCGTGGTCAGCATGGCATTGCTGGCGCTCGGCGCCAGCATCACCACGCGCATCCAGATATCGTTGCCCTTGGCGGCCGAGATCCGCGCGGAGGTGGTAATCACGCCCTGGCTCGGTGCGCCCTTGGCAACGACGGTGTTGATTTCGGTGCTGGGACCCGCGGCATTGCGCGTCGGGCGCACGTTGCGCGGGATCGGCGCGGTCGCTGCGACGATGTTGGCGCGATCGACCGGTGACGCCGCGGGCGCATAGGCCAGTGCCTTGTTGAAGTTTTCGGTCGTCGTGCTGGCTGTGGTCTGCGGATCGCTACCGCCGACCGCCTCACGGGCCTTCAGCGCGGCTATCTGCGCCGCCGACGCCTGCTTCGGCGCCTCACCCTCGTCACCCCAGAAGCCGCGGGCATTGATGATGTCGGCAGGCGATTGCGGCGCGGTGTTCTCGGCCACCTGCACCATTTGCACCGCGGGCTTCGCCTTCGGCATCGGAACGAGTTGGGCGTCGGCGGCGGCGAGCTGGATGGCGGCGGCGAACTGCGGCTTGGCGCGCGGCAGCGGAACCGGATCGGCGGCTTTGGCGGGCGCGGCGGCGGCCACCACGGTGTTGGCGGCGGGCTTGTCGTTCACGCTGGCCGCGCCTTCGTCTTCATCGTCACTCGACTTGCCGCCACCGAACAGCTTCGCGAACAGGCTCGGCTTGCCGATGGTCGCGGCATCGTCACCGTTGCCGCGGCGCTCGATATCGGCCTTGGCAAGCTCATAGCCCTTGAGCGGCGTGCCGTCGGTCGGGACATGGACGGTGCGGCCGTCGGGGAACACCCTGACCAGCTGATCGCGGGTCATGCGCGGCCAGTGGCGGATGCTGCCGGTGTCGAGATGGACGAACGGCGAGCCCGAGGTCGGATAGAAGCCGACGCCGCCGCGCTGCAGGCGGAGGCCGGCGTAGCGGATCTGCTCCAGCGGCACGCCCGGGATGAAGAAGTCCATCGCATGCCCCAGCATGTGCTGGCTGTGGCGCGCAACGCCCGAGGAGCGGCGGCGGAGCATGGCGTTGGTGGCAGGGGCGCGATAGGCGGAGATGATCTGGATCGGCTGCTTGCCGCCGACGTCGTTATAGACGTCCCACAGGATGTCGAAGAGGTGACGGTCCATCACCGTTTCATCCTGGGAACGCCAGTCGCGCAGGAAGTGGTTGAGCTGCTTCAGCGCGCCTTCGTCGTAGCGGCCCTCGCGCTTGAAGGTGACGGTGAGGTCTTCGCCGGAATGGGTGTGGTGGAAGGAGAGGGTGCGGGTCTGGTTCAGCGCGGTGGCATCGTGCACCGATCCCGCGCCCGCCAACAGCAATAGCGCAGTCAGGCCGACTTGGTATCCGGCCTTAGGCAACGACAGCGGATTGCAGCGGCGTGCGAAGACAGCCAGCACTATGAGCCCACCCAGTCGACGAGCGTTCGGTCGGCATCTTTCGCAGACCCCCTGCGGAAGACGGTGAACGCTTTCTTAAAGCGGGAGGGTTAACCGAGGTTTACCGACCCGCCCCCAAGTTAGGCTTAACTAACTGGGCGACTGTGGCAAAAGATAGCCCTGCTCCCCGGCCGAGACCCGAAATGGTTAACGTAAACGATCTCGCCTTTTGAGCGAGATCGTTGATTTTGCTTCAAAATTTATCCCAATCGGGCGGAAATGCAGATTAGCGGGTGATCACCCGGCGCTGCTGCTGGGCCTGCCCGCGACGGATCGGCTGCGGCTCCGGCTGTCCGAATCCTCCGAACAGGCGCTCGAAGAAGTTTGGTCCGGAGGAGCCAAAGCCGTTGTCGCCGGCGACATTGACGCCGGCGGGCAGGCTGCTGCTCGGCGGACGCGAGTAGCTCGGCTGGGCGTGCGCCACCACCGTCTCGAGATCCTTGCCGCGGCCGTTCCTGAGCAGCGACAGCATGGCGGCGTCGCGGCCGTAAACGTCTCTGCGCAATTGCAGCTTGCCGGTATCGTCCACGAACGCGGTCTGGTAGGTGATGTTTACCGGGATCGGCGTCGGGAATTTCAAGTCGACCTCGCTCGAACCGTACATGCTGCGGATCCGCTCCGGCGTGTAGTGCTGGTTCGGCTCGGTAATGTTGAGCAGGACGGCGGCGTACTGATCGGGATTCTGCACGCGCATGCAGCCGTGGCTGAAAGCGCGCTCGTCCTTCGCGAACAGGTACTTGTCCGGCGTGTCGTGCTGATAGACAAGGAACTTGTTCGGGAAGTTGAAGCGGATGCGGCCGAGCGCGTTGGCCTCACCCGGTGGCTGCGAGATGTGAATCGAGCCGTCGCGGTTGCGCTCGAGCCTGAGGCCCATGCGCTGCAGCACCGTCGGATCCTGCTGCAGGGCCGGCAGATACTCGTTGTAGATGATCGACGGCGGCACGTTCCAGGTCGGATTGACCGTGATGTACTTCATCGTCTCGGTCAGAAGCGGCGTGGCATGCTGGCCGGGCTTTCCGGTGACGACGCGGGTGGTCCAGACCGGCGCGCCGTTCTGCATCACCTTCAGCGTGTAGTCCGGGATGTTGAGGATCACATAGGCATTGCCGACACTGGCGGCGCCGAGCTGGCGCGGCAGCCAGCGCCAGCGCTCCATGTTGACGATCACGGTGTCGATCTGCCGGTCGCGCTTCGGATTGTTCAGCGCCTTGACCGTGCGCTCGTCGAGAACGCCGGTCGGCTTGAGGTCGACGCTGCTCTGGAATTTCTCCACCGCTCGCGCGACCGTCGCGTCGTACTTGGTGCTGTCGGCATCCTCGGTGATGCCGAGCTTGTTGCGCAGGTCGGGCACGCGCGGATCGTCCATCTCGACCGCAGCCTGCTTCTTGCGCGCCGGCAAATATTTCAGCGCCGGGCCGTCGGCGATCGTGATGACCGGGCCGTCGCCCTGGCCGCGCAGCTCGGCGAGCTTCTTCTTCAGCTCCTTGTAGAGCTTCTGCGGCGGGTTGTAGCCGTCGAGCGCGGCGGAGGCGTCTTTCGCGGAGGTCACATTGGCGAACACTTCCGCCGGATCGATCGGGTGCTCCGGATAGAGAATGTCAGCCGACACCTGCGACCAGTGCATGCGGCCGCTCTGGGCCTGGCGGGCATAGTCCAGCATGCTGGACGCGAGCTTCAGCTCCGCGTCGGCCAGCGCGTCCGGCGAGGTCGCCGCGGCGAAATCCGGCACCGGATAGTCTGATGCATCGAGGCCGTCGGCGGCCGCGTCCTTCAGCCGGGCGATGACGCCCTTGCCGGCGTCGGTCAGCTTGCCGGCCTTGGTGAAGACCGGCGCGTATTCGCGAGCGGAATAGAACTTCTCGGCCGCTGCGCGCTCGTTCTTGCGGTCAAAGCTACGCAGCGACTTGCTGGCGAGCAGTTCGCGCAGCTTGTCGGCAACCGGCTGATCCTCGGCGGCAACGTTGCTTGCCGCCTTCGCCGGTTCGCCCGCCGGCGCTGCGGCGGTCGCCGGAGCAGGAGCTGTGGCCGGCGCCGCCGCCGTTGCAGGCGCGGGGCTTGTGGCAGGCGCGGTGGCCGTTGCGGGGGCGGGGGTGGCCGCCGCCGGCGCGACGGCGGTATCGGTCTTCGGTGCATCGGCGGGCTTCGTCGCCGGCGCGGTTACGACATCGGCGGGCTTCGGCTCGACGGCCTTTGCAGTCGCGCTCGGCTCTGCCGGCCTGGCGTCGACCGGTTTTGTCTCAGCGGGTTTGGCCTCGGTGGCGTGCACATCCGCTGGCTTCACGTCGGCCGGCTTGGCTGCATCGGGCAGCGCGGCGGTGGTGTCGGCCTTGAAATCGCTTGCGGTGGGGGGCGGCACGTTGGCCGGTTCGGGGCGCGGGATCGCCGCGTCGATCGCGAGTTCCGAGGCGCTGGAGTGCGGCGTGTCCTGCGCGAAGGCCGCGGTCGCGGACACCGTGAGGAAGGTTGCCGCGACGGCCATCAATACGCGGTCAAATCCTCGACGGTTGTTCGAACAGTCACGCATCGTCACACCCCCTGGGTGAAACTGCCCCTCATCAAACTGGAACAGTTCAAATCAGAATTTGGTTTCATAGCTTGCGCGAAGCGCCGGCCTCTCGATCGACTCGCACGCCTGCACACAACGAACGCAGACGATACCTTTGCCCCTCTCATGCAGCCAGCGCCATGCGGGGCAACTCACGACAAACTGACCTCGAAGCAGCTGATTTCGCTCCGGGCTGTGCGTTTTTGCCACGCGGCACAGCCTTTGTCTGTCACCGCCACGACACGGTTCAAAAGGTTCCCTGGTGCGGCCTGTCGGCCTCGAGGGCTAGGTGGCGTCGCTTGCGCGCGCGCCGGCCGCAGCTTCGTCGAGCTTGCGGTAGAGCGTCGAGCGGCCGATCTTGAGGCGGCGCGCGACCTCCGACATCTGTCCGCGATAATGCGAAATCGCGAAGCGGATGATCTCGTTCTCGAGATCTTCCAGCGGGCGCACCTCGCCCGCCGCATTGAGCATGGAAAGGCCGCCGGCGGTGGGCAGGGAGGCGACAACCGGTATTTCATTACCGGAGATCATGGCGGGGGCCGTGGATGGCGACACCACCAGCGGCTCGCCCTGCAGCGATTTGCCCTCCGGCGCCGGATGCGCCGTTCCTTGCGGGAAATCGGCGAGCCCGAGCTGGTCGCCATCGCTCATCACCACGGCGCGATACACCGTGTTCTCGAGCTGGCGGATGTTGCCCGGCCAATCGAGCTGCGAGAGGTGGGCCATCGCCTCGCCGCTGATGCCGGTGATGTTGCGGTTCTCCTCGGCGCAGAACCGCGCCAGGAAATGTCGCAGCAGATGCGGGATGTCTTCGCGTCGCTGTCGCAGCGCCGGAATGGTCAGCGGCAGCACGTGCAGGCGATAGAACAGGTCCTCGCGGAACTGGCCGCCTTTCACGAGATCAAGCAGCTTGCGGTTAGTCGCCGAGATGATGCGAACATCGACCTTGACCGGCTTGCGGCCGCCGACCGCCTCGACGGTGCCTTCCTGCAGGGCGCGCAGCAATTTCACCTGCGTGGCCAGCGGCAACTCACCAACCTCGTCGAGGAACAGCGTGCCACCATGGGCTTCGACGAACTTGCCCTGATGGCGCTCGGTGGCGCCGGTGAAGGCGCCCTTCTCGTGGCCGAACAGGATCGATTCGACGAGATTGTCCGGGATCGCGCCGCAATTCACCGCAACGAACGGCCTGGCCTTGCGCTCGCTGCTGCCGTGAATGGCGCGCGCGAACAGTTCCTTGCCGACGCCGGATTCGCCCTCGATCAGCACCGGGATCGTCGAGGACGCGGCCTTTTGCGCGGTGCGCAGCACCCCGGCCATCGCCTCGCTGCGGGTGATGATGTCGGAGAAGGTCAGCCGGCCCTCGCGGCTGTGGCGGATCCGCTGCAATTCGCCCTTCAGCGCCGAGGCGTTGAGGGCGTTGCGCAAGGAAACCTGCAGCCGCTCGAAGCCGACCGGCTTGACGACGAAATCCTGGGCACCGGCGCGCATCGCCGACACGACATTGTCGATGCCGCCATGCGCGGTCTGCACGATGACCGGGACGGTCAAACCAGCTTCACGAATTTTTGCGAGGACTCCAAGTCCGTCGAGGCCCGGCATCACGAGGTCGAGCACGACGGCGTCAATCGCCTGCGTCTCGGATGCGGTCAGGGCCGCGATCGCCGCGTCGCCACTGTCCACGACGAGGGGCTCATAGCCGCACTTCTGCACCATGTTTTCAACCAAACGGCGCTGTACTGCGTCGTCATCGGCGATCAAAATGGTGGCAGCCATGGTTTTCCCCGCACGCTACGTTTATTTGTCTCGAATCGGGGCAATGTCGCCGATGCCGATTAACGCACTCTTAAATGTTGCAAACCCGCATTCATTCCGCCGCCGCCGACATCTTTCCGACTGAACCAAGGTTACGAACAAGATGACCTCGCGCTCCAAAACTGCATCCAACAAGTCTGCCCTCAGCAAGGCCGCTCTCCGCAAGGAAGCCGCGTTGCGCAAGACGGCCGCGCAACGCAAATCGTCCACAGGCGGCCCGGCGGCGAAAAAGGCAGCCAGCAAGACCGGCAAGCTTCCGGAATGGAATCTGGCAGATCTCTACTCCGGTATCGATGCGCCTGAGGTCGCACGCGACTTGCAGAAAATGGACGCAGATTGCGTCGCGTTTGAGACCGACTACAAGGGCAGGCTTGCCGAAAATACCGCCAAGGAAGGCGGCGGAAAGTGGCTGGCCGAGGCGATCAGGCGCTACGAGGCGATCGACGATTTGGCTGGCCGTCTCGGCTCTTACGCCGGCCTGGTCCATGCCGGCGACAGCGTCGATCCCGCGATCTCGAAATTCTACGGCGATGTCTCCGAGCGGCTGACCGCCGCGTCGGTGCATCTGTTATTCTTCTCGCTCGAGCTCAATCGCGTCGACGATGATGTGATTGAGCGCGCGATGGCCGAACCCGAGCTCGGCCATTACCGGCCGTGGATCGAGGATCTGCGCAAGGACAAGCCGTACCAGCTCGAGGATCGCGTCGAGCAGCTGTTCCACGAAAAGGCGCAAAGCGGCTACGCGGCCTGGAACCGGCTGTTCGACCAGACCATCTCCAGCCTGCGTTTCAAGGTCGGCGGCAAGGAGCTCGCGATCGAGCCGACGCTGAACCTGCTGCAGGACAAGGCGGGGGACAAGCGCAAGGCTGCCGCGCAGGCGCTGGCCAAGACCTTCAAGGACAATGAGCGCAGCTTCGCGCTGATCACCAACACGCTCGCCAAGGACAAGGAAATCTCCGACCGCTGGCGCGGCTTCCAGGATGTCGCGGATTCCCGCCATCTCAACAACCGCGTCGAGCGCGAGGTGGTCGATGCGCTGGTCGCCTCGGTGCGCGCGGCCTATCCGAAGCTGTCGCACCGCTATTACGCGCTGAAAGCCGGCTGGTTCAAAAAGAAGAAGCTGCCGCACTGGGACCGCAACGCCCCGCTGCCGTTCGCGGCGACCGGCACCATCGCCTGGCCCGAGGCGCGCAACATGGTGCTGTCGGCCTATAGCGGCTTCTCGCCCAGGATGGCCGAGATTGCCGAACGCTTCTTCGACGATCGCTGGATCGATGCGCCGGTCCGTCCCGGCAAGGCGCCCGGCGCGTTCTCGCATCCGACCACGCCGTCGGCGCATCCCTATGTGCTGATGAACTATCAGGGCAAACCGCGCGACGTGATGACGCTGGCGCATGAGCTCGGTCATGGCGTCCATCAGGTGCTGGCGGCGAAGAACGGCGCGCTGATGGCGCCGACGCCGCTGACGCTGGCGGAAACCGCAAGCGTGTTCGGCGAGATGCTGACCTTCAAGCGGCTATTGTCCCAGACCAGGAACGCCAAGCAGCGTCAGGCGCTGCTCGCGGGCAAGGTCGAGGACATGATCAATACCGTGGTGCGGCAGATCGCGTTCTATTCATTCGAGCGCGCGGTTCATACCGAGCGCAAGAACGGCGAACTCACCGCCGAGCGGATCGGCCAGATCTGGCTCAGCGTGCAGGGCGAGAGCCTGGGGCCGGCGATCGAGATCAAGCCGGGCTACGAGACGTTCTGGATGTACATTCCGCACTTCATCCACTCGCCGTTCTACGTCTATGCCTATGCGTTCGGCGATTGCCTCGTGAACTCGCTCTATGCGGTCTACGAGCACGCGTCCGAAGGCTTTGCGGAGCGCTATCTCGACATGCTCGCCGCCGGCGGCACCAAGCACTACTCCGAGCTGCTACGGCCGTTCGGGCTCGACGCCAAGGACCCCAAATTCTGGGACGGCGGCCTGTCCGTCATCGCCGGCATGATCGACGAGCTGGAGGCGATGGGCTGAGGCCCATCGGCGTTCCGGCCGGGCCGGGCGGCAGCCGGTCCCGTGCCAGTTTCGTTCGGCGTTTTTTGCGCCTGGCGGCATGATCGTTCCATGATGCCTGCGTTTGGGAGGGCAATCCTGCCGAGGGGCTGCCGCGGCGTCGCCGCTCGAACGTGGATCGGGGACGATTTGCGCTTCAAATCGCCCGATCGGGACCGCGCCGTTGCCCTGCCTATCCGTTTGCGGTAATGGCTCGCGGAGGAACGCGAATTTCTGACTGGGGACAGCGATGGCAGACCATAGCGAAGTGGCCTACACGACCGCCGACGGCAACGATTACGTGGCGCATGAGCAGACCTATGAAGGGTTTCTCATGCTGGTCAAATGGGGCACCATCAGCGTCGCCATCATTCTCGCCTTGATGGCCTATTTCCTGGTCTGATCCTTAAGATCGGCTAGCGGCGCCGCCGTCCCGCGGCGGTGCCGGAATTTCCTGTCGAAACCCGGATGTAAAAACCGGGTATCCAAATCTGGCGAAAATAACGCTAGTTTGAAGACGCGTGCGCCGGTCGCGCCGCCGGAGGGCCCATGAAGATTGCCGTTGCCAAGGAAATTGATCCGTCCGAGCCGCGGGTTGCGGCCTCGCCCGATACCGTGAAGAAGTTCAAGGCACTCGGCGCAGAGGTCGCGGTCGAGCCGGGCGCGGGCATCAAGTCGGGCCTTCCCGATTCGGAGTTCACCGCAGTTGGCGCCACCGTCAGCGCGGACGCGCTCAAGGACGCCGACATCATCATCAAGGTGAAGCGGCCGGAAGCCTCCGAACTCTCCAAATACAAGCGCGGCGCGCTGGTCATCGCGATCATGGATCCCTATGGCAACGAGGCCGCGCTGAAGGCGATTGCCGATGCCGGCGTGTCCGCCTTCGCGATGGAATTGATGCCGCGCATCACCCGCGCGCAGGTGATGGACGTCTTGTCCTCGCAGGCTAACCTCGCCGGCTACCGCGCCGTGATCGAGGGCGCCGAGGCGTTTGGCCGCGCCTTCCCGATGATGATGACCGCCGCCGGCACCGTTCCGGCCGCCAAGGTGTTCGTGATGGGCGTCGGCGTCGCCGGCCTGCAGGCGATCGCGACCGCGCGGCGGCTCGGCGCCGTCGTCACCGCGACCGACGTGCGCCCGGCCACCAAGGAACAGGTCGAATCGCTCGGCGCGAAATTCCTCGCCGTCGAGGACGAGGAATTCAAGAACGCGCAGACCGCCGGCGGTTACGCCAAGGAAATGTCCAAGGAGTACCAGGCCAAGCAGGCCGCGCTGACCGCCGAGCACATCAAGAAGCAGGACATCGTGATCACGACCGCGCTGATCCCGGGCCGTCCGGCACCGAAGCTCGTCAGCGGCGAGATGGTGAAGTCGATGAAGCCCGGTTCGGTGCTGGTCGATCTCGCGGTCGAGCGCGGCGGCAATGTCGAGGGCGCGAGGCCCGGCGAAGTGGTCGAGACCGATGGCATCAAGATCGTCGGCTACACCAACGTCGCCGGCCGCGTCGCGTCGTCGGCCTCGAGCCTCTACGCGCGCAATTTGTTCTCGTTCATCGAGACGATGGTCGACAAGGCCAACAAGGCGCTCGCGGTCAATTGGGACGACGAGCTGGTGAAGGCCACCGCGCTGACCAAGGATGGCGCCGTCATCCATCCCAACTTCCAGCCGAAGTAAGGAGAGAAGCCATGGAGCATCTCGCGCAGGCCGTCGATCCGTTCGTGTTCCGGCTGTCGATTTTCGTCCTCGCCGTGTTTGTCGGCTATTTCGTGGTTTGGTCGGTGACCCCGGCGCTGCATACGCCGCTGATGAGCGTGACCAACGCGATCTCCTCGGTGATCGTGGTCGGCGCGCTGCTCGCGGTCGGCGTCGGCATGGTTTCGAGCGGTTCGGGCTGGGCCCGCGGCTTCGGCTTCGTCGCGCTGATCTTCGCCTGCGTGAACATCTTTGGCGGCTTCCTGGTCACCCAGCGCATGCTCGCGATGTACAAGAAGAAAGCCAAGTGAGCGGCAATCACCTCGGGGTGATGAGGATTTTGGGGGACCTGAGATGAGCGCCAATCTCTCTGCACTGTTGTATCTCGTGGCGGGGGTGCTGTTCATCCTGTCGCTGCGCGGCCTGTCGAGCCCGGCGTCGTCGCGCCAGGGCAACATGTTCGGCATGATCGGCATGGCGATCGCCGTCGGCACCACGCTGGCGAGCCATCCGCCGGCCGACGGCGTGGCCTGGCTGCTGGTCATCCTCGCGGTCGCGATCGGCGGCGGCATTGGCGCCGTGATCGCGCGCCGGGTGCCGATGACCTCGATGCCCGAGCTCGTCGCCGCGTTCCACTCGCTGGTCGGCATGGCCGCGGTGCTGGTCGCCGCCGGTGCGTTCTATGCGCCCGAGGCGTTCGACATCGGCACGCCCGGCCACATCCATCCGCAGAGCCTGGTCGAGATGTCGCTCGGCGTCGCGATCGGCGCGCTGACCTTCACCGGTTCGGTGATCGCGTTCCTGAAGCTGTCGGCACGGATGAGCGGCGCGCCGATCATCCTGCCGTTCCGCCACGTCATCAACATCGTGCTGGCGCTGGCGCTGGTGTTCTTCATCGTCGGCCTCGTGATGAGCGGCAGCGCGCTCGACTTCTGGCTGATCACCATCATCGCGCTGGCGCTCGGCGTGCTGATGATCATCCCGATCGGCGGCGCCGACATGCCGGTCGTGATCTCGATGCTGAACTCCTACTCCGGCTGGGCCGCGGCCGGCATCGGTTTCACGCTCGGCAATTCGGCGCTGATCATCACCGGTGCGCTGGTCGGCTCCTCCGGTGCGATCCTGTCCTACATCATGTGCCACGCCATGAACCGCTCGTTCATCTCGGTGATCCTCGGCGGCTTCGGCGGCGAGACCGCGGCGGCCGGCGGTGGCAGCGGCGAGCAGAAGCCCGCCAAGCTCGGCTCGGCGGATGATGCCGCCTTCATCATGAAGAACGCCTCCAAGGTCATCATCGTGCCCGGCTACGGCATGGCGGTGGCGCAGGCCCAGCACGCGCTGCGCGAGATGGCCGACATCCTGAAGAAGGAAGGCGTCGAGGTGAAATACGCCATTCACCCGGTCGCGGGCCGCATGCCCGGTCACATGAACGTGCTGCTGGCCGAGGCCAACGTGCCCTATGACGAGGTGTTCGAGCTCGAGGACATCAACTCGGAGTTCGCCCAGGCCGACATCGCCTTCGTGATCGGCGCCAACGACGTCACCAACCCGGCGGCCGAAGAGGATAAGACCTCGCCGATCTACGGCATGCCGGTGCTGCAGGTCTGGAAGGCCGGCACCGTGATGTTCATCAAGCGCTCGCTCGCCTCGGGCTATGCCGGCATCGACAACCCGCTGTTCTACCGCGACAACACCATGATGTTGCTCGGCGACGCCAAGAAGGTCACCGAGAACATCGTCAAGGCGATGTAAGGCGGTATCGATGGCGTTGAACCGGGAGTGGCATCGAGCGCATCGCATGCCGCCCCGGGCGACGCGCGAGCAGCGCATCAAGTGGCACGTCGCGCATGCGGCGGCGTGCGCGTGCCGACCGGTCCTCGACAGCATCAAGGCAGACGTCGAGAAGCTGCGCAAGCACCGCGGCAAGACATAGCCGCGGCCACCGCTGATGGCACTCGCAATCCTGAAATGGTTCCTGATCGCCGCGGTCGTCGTCTATCTCGGCGGGCTCGCGGTGCTCTACGTCAAGCAGCGCGAGCTGCTGTTTCCGATCCCGCCGGTCGGACGGACTGCGCCGGCAGCCGCGGGCCTTCCCGAAGCGGAAGAGCATGTCCTGGCCACCGGCGACGGCGAGAAGGTCATCGTCTGGCACGTGCCGGCGAAGCCGGGCCGGCCGGTCGTGCTGTTCTTTCATGGCAATGGCGATTTCCTTGCCGGGCGCGTGGCGCGCTTCAAGGCCATCACGGCCGACGGCACCGGGCTGGTGGCGCTGTCCTTTCGGGGTTACGCAGGGTCGAGCGGGTCTCCGAGCGAGCAAGGACTGCTGCAGGACGCCGCGGCGGCCTACGCCTTCACCACCGCGCGCTACCGCGCCGAGCAGATCGTGGCCTGGGGATTCTCGCTCGGCAGCGGCGTTGCGGTCGCGCTCGCCGCCGAACATCCCCTCGGCAAGCTGATCCTGGAGGCGCCCTACACATCAACGGCTGACGTCGCCGGCGCGCATTTCTGGTATGTGCCGGTCAGCCTCCTGATGCGCGATCAATTCCACTCCGACCGGCTCATCGCGCAGGTCAAGGCGCCGCTCCTGATCATGCATGGCACCGACGATCCGGTGATCCCGATTCGCTTCGGCGAGCGCCTGTTCGATCTCGCCCATGAGCCCAAGCAATTCGTGCGACTGCCCGGTGGCGGGCACGACAATCTCGACGATTTCGGTGCGATGGCGACGGCGCGGCGGTTTATCGGCGCCGCAAGAGGCTGACGGCGGCGATTGTCTGTCGCATAATCGCGCCACCGAAGTGAGGGGACCCCACGATGAGTGCACACGGACCGATGCCGCGGTCGGCCTGGCTGTATCCCGTTTTGGCGGTGCTGTTGTTTGCCGCGGTCACGGCCACCGGTTACAGCTTCGCGCCATCGGCCGGGGGCTGGGTGTTTGCGGCGGTGCTGCTGGTCATTCTGTTCGGCACCGTGTTCGCGGCGGTCCACCATGCCGAGATGATCGCCGAGCGGATCGGCGAGCCGTTCGGCACATTGCTGCTGACGCTCGCGGTGACGATCATCGAGGTGGCGCTGATCTCGACCATCATGCTGGGCGAAACGCCGGCGCCGACCCTGGCCCGCGACACGGTGTTTGCGGTGGTGATGATCGTCTGCAACGGTCTGGTCGGGCTCTGCATCTTCATCGGCGGCCTGCGCTACAAGGAGCAGGATTTCCAGATCACCGGGGCGAACCTTTACCTCAGCGTGCTGTTCGTGCTCGCGACCATCACGCTCGATATGCCCAATTTCACGCTGACCTCTCCGGGCCCGGTGTTTTCCACGGCCCAGCTCGCCGTGGTCAGCGTCGTGACCGTGCTGCTCTATGCGGTGTTCCTCTACACCCAGACCATCCGTCACCGCGATTATTTCGTCAGCGGCGCCAATGAGGCAGCGGCGCATGGCGAGGTGATGTCGGACCGCATGACGGCGATCAGCGTTGCGCTGCTGCTGATTTCGCTGCTGGCGGTGGTGCTGCTGGCGAAGAAATTCTCGCTGGTGGTCGATGTCGTCACTGTCAAGATCGGCGCGCCGCCGGCCTTTGCCGGCCTGGTGGTGGCGGCCCTGATCCTGTTGCCGGAGAGCGTTGCCGCAGTGTCGGCAGCGCGCAAGAACGACCTGCAGAAGAGCATCAACCTCGCGCTCGGCTCGTCGATCGCCACCATCGGGCTTACGGTTCCCGCGGTGGCCGTAGCCGCCTATGCGCTCGACAAGCAATTGGTGCTCGGGCTCAGCAACCAGCATATGCTGATCCTGCTGCTCACCTTCATGGTCAGCATGCTCACCTTCGGAACCGGCCGCACCAACATCCTGTTCGGGCTCGTTCACATGGTGGTGTTCGCGGTGTTCGTGTTCATGGTTTTCGTGCCGTAGAGCATGATCCCTTTAAGAAAAATTGGAGAGAATGACGATGCTCAGTGCCAAATCGGATGTGCAGGTGGATACGGCGGAAGTCCGGGTGACCGAATGGCGCCTCGCGCCGGGCAGCGCCACCGGCCACCACACCCATGAGATGGACTATGTCATCGTTCCGATCACGGCGGGCGAAATGACGATCGTGGCGCCGAACGGCGAGCGCTCGAAGGCGCAGCTCGGAGCCGGCAAATCCTATTTCCGCAAGGCCGGGGTCCAGCACGACGTGCTCAACGAGACGGCCAGCGAGATCGTGTTCCTCGAGGTCGAACTCAAGCCCTGACGCGGCGCGAGAACCAAGCAAGGAACCCTGCACCCGCCGAATGGCAGGTCCGAGCCGGCGCGGCTGTGGAAATTCATAACCCGTTAACGGCTGCGCGATGATCTAGAAGGCGGATGCGGCCTGCGCAGGGGACGCCTCCGGCTGAAACCAAAGCGACACCAAAGGTGACGTCGGAACGGGGGTTTGCCACCGATCCGACGCAGTTGATCCCTGAATGTGCCTCAAAGTTCCAGCATGTAATACCGGGGTGGGGAGTGGCAGGTCATGCTGAGTTACCTGAAGAAATTTGTGATGGACATCTTACCCTCGGTGGCAGCGACCATCATCGGGGCGTACATCGTTAATCACTACATCGTGGCCAAGCCGGAAGCACCGGCAGCCGCAGCCGTGACCGCCGCAGTCAATCCCAAGGCAGATCCGAAAGCCGCCGCCAAGCCCGCCACCGTCGTCAGCAGCCTCCCCGAAGCCGGCGTGAAGGCCAAGGGCATGTCCGAGCGCACGCTGATCGAGCGGTCGGCGTCCGAGAAGGCCACCGTCACCGAGAAGGCCACCGTCACCGAGAAGCCTGCCGAGAAATCGGCCGACCCCAAATCGGCCGACGCAAAGCCTGACGTGCCGGCCGATACCGCCAGCATCCCGGCCGACACCCGCCATCATCCGGCGGCGCCGAAGGCCGTTGCGAAGGTCGCGCCCGCCGCGCCGCAGCCGGCCGCGCCCGCGACGTCAGCCGTACCGGTCGAGGCTGCTGTGACGCCTGAGGAAAGCCGCGACGCCAACGACCTCGCACGCGCCGCCATCGAGCGGCTGCGCAAGGAGCGTCCGCAGGAGGCAGCGCGGTCCCAGGATGCCACGCGCGCCGATCTCGCTCGCCTGCCTGAGGCGCAGCGTCCGGCAGCCACGTCGGCGATCCGGCCGTTGCCGCCGCCGATCATGGTGTCGAGCCCGTCCACTGACAATGTCGATCAATCCTCGCAGCCGCGTCCGCCCTATGCCGGCGGCGGCCAGGATTCCAACCGGCTGACGCCGCCGGCCGACATTCCGGTCCCGGTGGTGCAGGCCCCGCTCGACCTGCGCGCCGAGGCGATCATGCCGGCGCAGAAGAACGAGCGCACGTCGGTGACCGACGACATGTTCTCCGGCATGAAGTCGATGTTCCACGCCGTCCTGCCGAAGTAGCCGCAGCGCCGCTCGATCGTTCCTGACGGGTTGTCTTCACGCCAAGCGCTAGCCGCCGGTGCGCGCCAGTCCGCTGCGCGCATTGCCGTCGCCTGGCCGCAGCGCGAGCGCGCGATTGTAGGACGCCGCCGCCTTGGCCTTGTCGCCGAGCCGCTCATAGGCCTGGCCGCGCGTGCTCCACGCCGCAACATTGCCGGGATCGGCCTGCACGGCCTCGTCGAGATCGCTGGCGGCCTGCTTGGCCTTGTCGAGCGCGAGGTAGCTGGTGGCACGGCCGACCAGGGGCTCGGCCCTCTGCGGCGACAGCCCGCTGGCTGCCGTGAAATCGTCGATCGCCTGCTGATGCTGTCCGCGGCCCTGATAGATCAGGGCGCGGCCGTAGAGCGCCTGGATGTTGTAAGGGTCGGCCGCCAGCGCCTGTTCAAACTCCGCCATCGCCTCGTCGAGCTTGCCGGAGCGCGCCAGCACCTGAGCACGCGTGGTGTGATCCTTGGCGCTGTTGACGTCTTGCGGGGTGATGGTGTCG
The DNA here is from genome assembly GCF_020329495.1 of Bradyrhizobium australafricanum. Taxonomy (NCBI): domain Bacteria; kingdom Pseudomonadati; phylum Pseudomonadota; class Alphaproteobacteria; order Hyphomicrobiales; family Nitrobacteraceae; genus Bradyrhizobium; species Bradyrhizobium australafricanum. The sequence continues at coordinate 134,244 of NZ_JAGKJL010000015.1, forward strand.
GCGGCGGGCTTGTCGGCGGTGGCAGCGGGCTTCGGCTTGTCGTCCGAGGAGCCCCATGAACCGAGGTCGAAGGAGCAGCCGCCGAGCGGCAGGCCGAGAACCACTGCAATGATGACGAGATGCGGCGCGCAACGGCGGTGCGCGGGTCCTGGAAAGAGCGGGCGGGATACCGGATCAGCCGTCATGCAAAATGCTCTTGCCGGTCGCTTTGCATGGGTACCCCGGAACGCGGCGTGCTTCAAAACGACAACGCGGGCCCGTGGCCCGCGCTGTTAGACTTCCATACAGGCAAAACGGCTCAGCGAGGGCCGCGACCGGCGCCTGCACCGCCCGGACGGCCGCCGCGGTCGCCACCGGGGCCAGCGCCGAACACTGGCTTCGGCTTCATCGGCAGCAGGCCTTCGCGCTGCAGCTTCTTGCGCGCCAGCTTGCGTGCGCGGCGCACGGCTTCGGCCTTTTCGCGGGCCTTCTTCTCAGACGGCTTTTCGTAATGACCGCGGAGCTTCATCTCGCGGAAAATGCCCTCGCGCTGCATCTTCTTCTTCAGCGCCTTCAGGGCTTGGTCGACATTGTTATCGCGGACGAGAACCTGCACGCGGCATCCTCTTTTGAATTGATCGGTTCGGAATTCTGGCGAGGTGAAGGGGCGGCAAAAGGCCTGCCTCTTAACCCTAGGCGCGCGCATGTATCAGACAAACGCGCAGATGTCCACCGGTCGAGTGACTTTCGGGCCTAGTAAAGCCACGAAATAGGGCGAAAATGCCATTGTGCGGCCCCGATTTGGGTGGTTTGGCGCCCAGATGAGGGCCGCTCCCGGCGTTTTGGATAACCCGGACATTGGAAATAGGGGAGATGCGAGATGGAGATGAAGAAATACGCTGCCGAGGCCATCGGTACGTTCTGGCTCACATTCGCTGGTTGCGGCAGCGCGGTGATCGCGGCCGGCTTTCCGCAGATCGGGATCGGCCTGGTCGGCGTGTCACTGGCCTTCGGGCTGAGCGTAGTGACCATGGCCTATGCGATCGGCCATATCTCGGGTTGCCACCTCAACCCGGCGGTGACCGTCGGGCTCGCCGCGGGTGGGCGTTTCCCGGGCGGCCAGGTGCTGCCCTACATCATCGCGCAGGTTGTGGGCGCGATCATCGCGGCCTGGCTGCTCTATGTGATCGCGAGCGGCGCGCCCGGCTTCGATGTCAGCAAGGGCTTTGCCTCCAACGGCTATGACGCGCATTCACCCGGCCAGTACAACATGGTGGTGTGCTTCATCACCGAGGTGGTGATGACCATGATGTTCCTGTTCATCATCATGGGATCGACCCATGGCAAGGCGCCCGCCGGCTTCGCACCGCTAGCCATCGGCCTCGCGCTGGTGATGATCCATCTCGTCAGCATTCCCGTCACCAACACTTCGGTGAATCCGGCGCGCAGCACCGGGCCGGCGCTGTTCGTCGGCGGCTGGGCGCTGGGACAGCTCTGGCTGTTCTGGGTCGCACCGCTGATCGGCGGCGCGCTCGGCGGCGTGATCTATCGCTGGCTCAGCGACGAACCGACCGGCATCGTCGCCGGCGCGAAGACGGCGTGATCGGCGAGAGCGTTTTCGAGCGAAGTGGACGCCGGTTCGCGTGAAGAAAACGCGTAAGCAAAAATCCAGAATATCGGTTCTGATTGAATCAGAACCGATGCTCTAATGGATCGTGGTTGCCACGATCCCATTTCCATCGATGCGACGAAGGCGGCTATGGGCCGCGTGTGGAATTATCCCTTGCGGGCCGGCGTCACTTCGGTGACGTGCCCCATCTTGCGGCCGGGGCGCGGCGTGCCCTTGCCGTACAGATGCACCGTGGCGCCGGGAACGGTGAGCCACTGCTCGTAGCTCAGGATGTCGTCGCCGATCAGGTTGGTCATGACGACCTCGCCGTGGCGCACCGGCTTGCCCAGCGGCCAGCCGGCGATCGCGCGGATGTGCTGCTCGAACTGTGAGATCGAGGCGCCGTCGAGCGTCCAGTGACCGGAATTGTGCACGCGCGGCGCGATCTCATTGACCAGCACCGTCGCCTTGCTGCCGTTGCCGGGCACCGCGAACATCTCCACCGCGAGCACGCCGACATAGTCGAGCGCCGAGGCGATCTTTTCGGCGATCGCGCGCGCCTGCACGGCAAGCTCATCGGGGATTGCGGCCGGCGCGCGGGAAATTTTCAGGATGTGGTCACGATGCTCGTTCTCGGTGACGTCGAAGCATTCGACTTCGCCTGAAGCGGAGCGGGCCGCGATCACCGAGATCTCGCGCTCGAACGGCACGAAGGCCTCGAGGATGGCCGACTTGGTGCCGAGGTCCTCCCAGACCTGCTCGAGATCGTCGCCGTCGCGGATGATGGCCTGGCCCTTGCCGTCATAGCCGAAGCGGCGGGTCTTGATCACCGCTGGCAGGCCGATGCGTTCGATTGCCGTGCGCAGCGTGTCGACCGAGGACACGTCGGCGTAGTCGGCGGTGCCGATGCCGAGCTTGCTGATGAAATCCTTCTCGATCAGCCGGTCCTGCGTGGTCTCCAGGATTTTGTAGGCCGGCAGCACCGGGCGCCGCGCGGCGAGCACCATCGCGGTCGCGGCCGGGACATTCTCGAATTCATAGGTGACGACGTCGACGTCGTTGGCGAACAGTTCGAGCGCCTCGACGTCGGCATATTCCGCGCAGGTCGCGTTCTGCACCACGTCGAACGCCGGGGAGTCCGGATCCGGCGAAAACACCTGGCAGCGGAGCCCGAGGCGCGCCGCGGCCATCGCCAGCATCCGGCCCAATTGTCCGCCGCCGAGGATTCCAATGGTGTCGCCCGGCTTCAGCTTCACTGCGTTCGAAGCCGTCACGCCGCGCCCTCCGGATGCTCGTTGACCGCGTCGGTTTGCTGCTTGCGCCAGGCCGCAAGGCGGGCTGACAGAGCCGGATCGTTGAGTGCGAGCACGCTCGCCGCGAGCAACGCGGCATTGATCGCGCCGGCCTTGCCGATCGCCAGCGTCCCGACCGGGACGCCGGCCGGCATCTGCACGATCGAATAGAGCGAATCGACGCCTGACAGCGCCTTCGACTCGACGGGAACCCCGAACACCGGAAGCTCGGTCAGCGCGGCCGTCATGCCCGGCAAATGGGCGGCGCCGCCGGCGCCGGCAATGATCACCTTGTGGCCGGCTGCCTTGGCGCCCTTGGCAAAGGCATAGAGCCGATCCGGGGTGCGGTGGGCCGAAACGATGCGCGTTTCGCAGGCCACACCGAGCGCAGCCAGCGTCTCGGCGGCATGGCGCATGGTTTCCCAGTCGGACTGACTTCCCATGATGATGGCGATCGGAGCGGTCATCTCTTCAATTCTGTGCAGGAATCCAAAAGCATAGGCCGATTATAGGGACGGCCCGGGCGTCATCCAAGGCGTGGCAAGGGAGTTAGAATGGACTATCCTGTCTTGGTGAATCCCGGCAAGCCTTCATAAGCAGGCCTCAACAAGGATGCGCATGAAGAAGAAGACGACGTCGGCCGCCTCCGGGGCCGCGAAACGACGGAAAGGCGCGCCCGCCGCGCGCAAATCCAGGCCGGGCAAGACTGCAGCCAAGCGGGCTGGCACCAAACGGGCTGGAACCGGAGCTTCCACGCGAGGCGCGGTCGCATCCGGCGACAAATCGACCATCCGCAGCTTGCGGGCGCAGCTGGCGCGGGCGCAGGCCCGGATCGAGGAGCTGCAGGCCTCCGCCGAGACCGACTTCCTGCTCGACATCGTGAACCGGCGCGGATTCGAGCGCGAGCTCGCCCGTTCGCTCTCCTTCATCAAGCGTTATCAGGCGTCCGGTGCGCTGATCGTGCTCGACGTCGATCGCCTCAAGCCGATCAACGATGCCTTCGGCCACGCGGCGGGCGACGAGGTGCTGAAGGCGATCGTTGCCGCGATATCGGATCAGGTGCGCGCTTCCGATGTGATCGGCCGTCTCGGCGGTGACGAGTTCGCCGTGCTGCTGTGGAATCTCAGCGAGATCGATGCCCGCGCCAAGGCGGCTGCGCTGGAAGAGGCGATCGATCGGTTGACCTTCATGTTTCGTAACAGCCAGGTCACCGCAGGCGCCTCCGCGGGCGTTGCGATCCTCACCGCGCATTCGGATATCGATCGCGTTCTCGATGAGGCCGACCGTGCGATGTATGTGCGCAAGGCGCAGCGGCGCCATGAATCCTAGAGGATCGGGGCGGGTTAGAGCGCGCTCAGATCCTCCGGCACATTGCCGTAGGCCCGCAACAGCTTCGCATCGCCGAATTCGCCAATCGCGGGATCGCCGGTGCGGCTGAACGCAACAGCGCCGATGCTGCCGGGCATCCGCGACATGGTCTCCGCGCGGCGCAGCGCGACCGCCGAGCTCTGGCATTCCTCGGCATTGCCGGCGACCGGCGTGCCGTCATCATCCTGCATGAAGGGCAGTGCCACGTAATAGGTTACATCGGCCATCGCTGTGCTCCCTGAAGATCAGGCCAAGGATCAGGCCAAGGATCAGGCGGCATCGCTCGCCGCCCGGGTCTGCGCCGGCACGCAACCGGCGGTGATCGCTGCCTGCAATTCCTCAAGCTCGGCTTCCAGATATTCGTTGGCCATGATCAGCGCCTTGATGGTGCTGCGCAGGTTGCCGTCGCACATCGCGATCGCCTGATCGCAGGCCTTCTCGTAGCGGCTGTTGTCGGGCAGGGAAGGCGGTGCGGACATGGCGAAACTCCCTCTAATGGCTGGCGGCTGGGCCGGCATGTTCTCTTTTTGTTCATGTGGAGTCAAGCGCCGGGAAACCGCCTTGCGTCCGTTGCCGCGAACGTGAAGCCGGTGAGGCGCTGTGGATGACGGGGAAAACCGCCGCCCGGCCTGAACCGAAAGCGCCGAACCGCGAAGGCCCGCGCCGCGGCGCGCGTCAGGCAATGATGTCGGGCGTGATCTGGTCTTCGATGAAGGCGATGCGATCGCGCAGTTGCAGCTTCCGCTTCTTCAAGCGTTGCAGCATCAAGAGATCCGGCGCCGGCGACTGGTGCAGCGCGTCGATCGCGGCATCGAGGTCGCGGTGCTCTTGTTGCAGCCGCGCGAGCTCGGCGATTAGTTCGCGCTCATCCTGATCGTTCATGGTTGTGTATTAACTGATAAGCACGATAAGGTTGTTGCGGCGGAAGTCGCCGCTCGCCGGAATATCCTCCTTGAACGCGCGCCGCGCAAGCCGGACCGGTTCCATAGTCACGATTGGTTACAGATAAACCGAAATGAGTGCGTGCGGCATTTCGCGTCCCCCATCGACAGCGCCGTCCACTCGTGTACACTCGGCGGTCCGGATCGAACCTGAGGTTTAACGCACCGAGGAGTGTTCGCAATGGCAATACAGGCCCATCTCATTGAGCTGGAGCGTAAACACAAAATACTCGAGAACGAACTGCACGAAGCGCTCGTTCACCCCTCTGTAGACGACCTGCATATTTGCGAGCTGAAGCGCCGCAAGTTGATGGTCAAGGATCAAATCGAGCGGTTGAGACTGTCCGCCGACGACACGGTCCACTAGACCGCCCCCCTGCAAATTAGCAAATAGCCTGGCCTTTCACCGAGGGATGAACGCCCAAGCGCGCGCGCATCCCCCGGGAGGCCTTACTGTATTTGCTCAGAGTTCCGCCAGCTCGCCGACATGGTCGGCGACCGCGAGCGATGACGTCAGTCCGGGCGATTCGATGCCGAACAGGTTGATCAGGCCCGCGACGCCGTGATCGGCCGGCCCCTGGATCAGGAAGTCCTGGGTCGCCACCGCCGGCGGCACGATCTTGGGGCGGATTCCCGAATAGCTCGGCATCAGCGCGCCGTCCGGCAGGGCCGGCCAGTATTTCCGGATCGCCGGATAGAACCGCTCGGCCCGATCAGGGTCGACGGCGTAATCGATGTGATCGATCCATTGGACGTCGGGCCCGAACCTCGCCTGGCCGGCCATGTCGAGCGTCAGGTGCACGCCGAGCCCGCCGGGTTCCGGCACCGGGTAGATAAGCCGCGAGAACGGCGCCCTGGCGCTGCAGCTGAAGTAATTGCCCTTGGCCAAATAGGCCGTTGGAATCAATTCGATCGGCATGCCCTCGACGTTGCGCGCGACTGCCGTCGCGCCGAGCCCGGCGGCATTGACCAGGAGATCGCAGGCCAGCGTCATCGGCGCGGCGCCGCCGGCCTCGATCTCGAACCCGTCGGCGGTGGCCCTGGCGTGGAGCAACGGCGTATGGAAGGCGAACGCCGCCCCGGCCGCCTCGGCGTCACCGCGCAGCGCCAGCATGTAAGCATGGCTGTCGATGATCCCGGTCGAGGGCGACAGCAGCGCTGCGTCGCAATTCAGCGCCGGCTCCAGGGCGCGCGCCGCCTCGCCGGACAACAGCTGCATGTCGTCGACGCCATTGGCCTCGGCATGCGCGCGGATCGACTGCAGCTTCTCGGTGTCCGCAGGCGTGGTGGCCACGATCAGCTTGCCGCAATTCTTGTGCGGGATGCCGTGCTCGGCGCAGTAGCGGTAGAGCGCCCGCTTGCCGCTGACGCACATCCGCGCCATCAGGCTGCCGGCGCGGTAGTAGATGCCGGCGTGGATCACCTCGCTGTTTCGCGACGAGGTCACCGTGCCGATCCCCTCGGCCTCCTCGAGCACAATCACTTCGCGGCCGGCCTGTGCCAGCCGCCGCGCCACGGCGAGGCCGATCACCCCCGCACCGACGATCACGCAATCAACCCTGTCCATCTCGTCCTTCAGGTCCGAAAAATTCCGTCCGGCCACACCCTGACCGTTGCCGCCAACATCGTTCAGCCGATCCGGCCGCTTTGAGCAAGTGCTTATTAGGCAAGTGCTTGGGCCATCTCAAAAAGTTGGGAAGCCATGCCCTGTTAGTGGAGCATTAATCATGTCAGGGCAATTGCCATAAATTAAGTCAGCATTTTCCGGTTGCATCAGTACGCGTTTACCCGATCCAAACCGCCGAAGCCGGACACTCGCCCCGGAAATCCGCGGGTGATCGATGGTTGGCAGGAAGGTGCAGGCGGGCGGGAAGAATTCGATTCCGGCAAGGGCCGTGCTCTGCCTGATCGCCGCCGTCGTGCCGTGCGCTGCAGCCCGGGCCGGCACCGGTGCGTTCGCGCCGTCGAGCTATCTGGGCAGCCTCGATCCCGGCCTGGTCTGGGAGCTCCTGATCGGCAGCGTGGTGGTCGCGTCCTTTTTCGGTGCGGTCGGGCTGTGGATTCTCTCGGCGCTGCGCAAGGCCAAGCGCGCGCAATTGCGGCGCAACGCCTTCGTCTCGTCGGCACTCAACCATTTGAACCAGGGCGTGGTGATGACCGATGCGCAGGAGCGCATCGTGTTCTGCAACGACCGCTATCTCGACATCTACGGCCTGTCACGCGCCGACATCAGGCGCAACATGACCGGCGTCGAACTGCTGGAACTGCGCCGCGACCGCGGCGTGCTCGACCTCAGCGCCGAGGATTTCTTCGTCAGGGCCGCGGCGCCCGACGGACTGGTTACCGAGCTGCCCGGCGGCAGGTCGGTGCTGGTGAAGTATTTTCCATTGCCGAACGGCGGCTCGGTCGCGACCCATCTCGATTGCACCGACCAGCGCAAGCTGTCGCGCAAGCTCGCCTCGACCACGCAATTCCTGGAATCGGTGCTCGACAATGTTCCCGTCTGCGTCGCGGCCAAGAACATCGAGGACGGCCGCTACATCTTCGCCAACCGCGCATTCGAGCGCTTCTCGCGCTTCTCGCGCGATCACATCGTGGGCAAGCGCGCCGACGAGATCTTCCGCCCCGAGACCGCCGCCAGCATCGACACCGCCGACCGCGCGGCGCTGAACGCGGCGGAAGGCTATCACCGCAGCGAATTCTTCGTCGAACGCGGTTCGGACAAGCGGATCCTCGCCTCCAACCGCGTGATCGCCCGCAACGAGGCCGGCGAGCCGGAATTCCTGATCGCACTGTTCGAGGACGTCACCGATCGCCGCTCGCTGTCGCGCGAGCTCGAGAACAACAAGAAGTTCCTCGAGCTCGTGGTCGACAACATCCCGGTCTCGCTGATCGTGCAGCGGGTCAGCGACGGCCGCTACCTCCTGGCCAACCGCAGCGCCGAGACGATCCTCAATCGCCGCCGCGAGGACGCCGCCGGCCTGACCGCGTCCGACATCTTCAATGCGCGTGAAGCCAAGCTGATCATCGCCCGCGACGAGGCCGCGATCAGGAAGCGCAGCATGATCGCCGAGGAGCATCCGATCTCGACCAAGGACGGCCTGCGGCTGTTCCTGACCCGCCGCATGACCGTGCTCGACGATGTCGGCGAGCCACAATATCTGATCAAGACTCATGAGGACGTCACCGACCGGCGCCAGACCGAGTCGCGCATGGCGCACATGGCCTATCATGACGGCCTGACCGATCTGCCGAACCGCGCCGCCTTCCTGCAGGCGCTGACCCAGATGATCGAGGCCTGCGACGGCACCGACGAGGAGTTCGCCGTGCTCTGCGTCGATCTCGACGGGCTGAAGGAGATCAACGACGTCTACGGCCACGCGATGGGCGACAAGGTGCTGATCGAGGTCGCGCAGCGTTTGCAGGCCGTGGCGCGCGGCGGCGTGGTGGCGCGGCTGTCCGGCGACGAATTCGGCCTCATCATCGACGGCAAGCAGCCGGTCGCCGGCATCGCGCTGGCCGAGCAGGCCGCCGAGGCGCTCGGGCAGGATTTCCTGATCGACGGCAAGTCGGTGCGGACCGGCCTCACCACAGGGATCGCGGTGTTCCCGGACAATGGATCCGACGCAGCCTCGCTGCTGGCCAATTCCGGCGCGGCGCTGTTTCGCGCCAAGGCGAAGTCGCGCGGCACGATCTCGATCTTCGAACCGGAGATGGACCAGCAGATCCGCGATCGCCGTGTGCTGCACCAGGAGCTGTCGGTCGCGATCAAGAATGGCGAATTGTCGCTCTACTACCAGCCGCAGGCCGCCGCGGGCGGCCGCGTAGCGGCCAGCCAGATCATCGGCTTCGAGGCGCTGGCGCGCTGGCACCATCCGGTGCGCGGCTTCGTGCCGCCCGGCGACTTCATTCCGCTCGCGGAAGAAAGCGGCCTGATCGTCGAAATGGGCGAATGGATCCTGCGCGAAGCCTGCCGGGAGGCAGCCTCCTGGGCGATCCCGCTGCAGGTCGCGGTGAACCTGTCGCCGGCGCAATTCACCCATGGCGACCTCGTCGGCCTCGTGCATTCGATCCTGCTCGAGACCGGGCTCACGCCCGACCGGCTCGAGCTCGAAATCACCGAGGGTGTGCTGATCGAGGATTTCGACCGCGGCCTGTCGCTGCTGCGGCGCCTGAAGGCGCTCGGCGTGCGCATCTCGATGGATGATTTCGGCAGCGGCTATTCCTCGCTGAGCTACCTGCAGGCGTTTCCGTTCGACAAGATCAAAATCGACCGTGCCTTCGTCATCAATCTCGGCCGCAACCCGCAATCGGCCGCGATCGTGCGCGCGGTGATCGATCTCGGCCACGGCCTTGAAATGTCGATCGTCGCCGAAGGCGTCGAGACCGAGGCGCAGCTCGACTTCCTCGCCGAAGAAGGCTGCGACGCGGTGCAGGGCTATCTGATCGGCAGGCCGGCCCCGATCGGTCAATTCGCCGCGCTGGTCGGTGGCGACCAGCTTGCCGAAACCGTGCGCAGAGCCGGGTAATTGCCCCGAATGGGCGGGCCGGCACGGCCGGCTGTGCTTGCCATCCGCTGCACGTCCGGCTACATCTCGGCCCACCACATCATTTCAGCCGAGAAAGGAGGGCCGCGTCGTGGCGAGATACACCGATCCCCACCTCAAGCGTGGCCCCGTCAACGCCCTGCAGATGCGTTTGCAGGGCTGACCGGAAACTCGCGCTAAATCCTTCCTGGTCTGCCCTTCGTGGCCGTGCGGCGTCGAACGTTTGAGCGTTCGCGCCTGCACATCAATCCCTCGCCGCGCTTCGACCCGCACATCCGATGATGGCTGGATGCCTCTGGATGTCGTCGTGATCGCCGGCAAGACCAGAGAACGATCGTGACCCTCATCAATGTCCGCAATCTCGGCGTGACGCTGAACGCGCCGCTGTTTTCCGAACTGAATTTCGTCGTCAATGCCGGCGACCGGATCGGCCTCGTGGCCGCCAACCGCCGCGGCAAATCTACGCTGCTGCGCTGTATCGCCGGCCGCATGGAGCCCAACGAGGGCGACATCACCCGCGCGCGCGGACTGACCGTCGGCCATGTCGAGCAGGATGCGCCGCCAAGACTGCTGGATACGCCGTTCCACGCCGCCGTGCTCGAGGCGCTTCCCGCCGAGCAGCGCGCCAGCGAGGGCTGGCGGGTCGACGTCGCCTTGCAATCGCTCGAGGTGCCGGAGGAGCTGTGGACGAGACCGCTGAAGCAGCTGAGCGGCGGCTGGCTGCGGCTTGCGGTGCTCGCCCGCGTGCTGGTGACCGAGCCCGACGTGCTGCTGCTCGACGAGCCGACCAACCATCTCGACCTCGCCAAGATCGGCCGGCTTGAGGCCTGGCTGAACGCACTGCCGCGCGAGATGCCGGTGGTGATCGCAAGCCATGATCGCGCCTTCCTCGATGCGACGACCAACCGGACGCTGTTCCTGCGCCCGGAGCGGTCGCAGCTGTTCTCGCTGCCCTATACCGCGGCGCGCGCGGCGATCGACGAATTCGATGCCTCGGACGAGCGGCGCTATCAGCGCGACATGAAGGCCGTGCGGCAGCTCCGGCAGCAGGCCGCGAAGCTCAACAATCTCGGCATCAATTCCGGCAGCGACCTTCTGCTGTCGAAGACCAGGCAATTGAAGCAGCGCGCCGAGAGACTGGAGGAGACGGCGAAGCCCGCGCATCTGGAACGCTCGGCTGGAACGATCCGGCTCGCTAACCGCGACACCCATGCCAAGGTCCTGATCAGGCTGGACAACGCCGGGATCGCCACACCCGACGGCCGGCTGTTGTTCAGGACCGGCCAGCAGTTCATCTGCAAGGGTGACCGGATTGCGCTGCTCGGGCCGAATGGCGCCGGCAAGACCCGCTTTGTCGCGGCGCTGCGGCTGGCGATCGAGAATGCCGGCGCGGCACCGGCCGAGCTCCGGGCCACCGAGTCATTGGTGCTTGGCTATTGCGACCAGGCACTGGCGGATCTCGCCGATAGCGACACGCCGATGCGCATGCTGACGCGGCGCTTCGAGGTCGGTGATCAGCGGGCGCGCGGCCTGCTCGCCGGTGCCGGGCTCTCGATCGAGATGCAGGGCCGTCCGATCGGACAGCTGTCGGGCGGGCAGAAGGCCCGCCTCGGCATGCTGGTGCTGCGGCTCACCCAGCCGAACTTCTATCTGCTCGACGAGCCGACCAACCACCTCGACATCGAGGGTCAGGAGGCGCTGGAAGACGAGTTGATGGAACAGCAGGCCAGCTGCCTCCTGGTGTCGCACGACCGCCAGTTCGTGCGCACGGTGGCCAACCGATTCTGGGTGATCGACGGCAGGAAGCTGATCGAGGTCGATGGACCGGAACAGTTCTTTGCCGCGGCCGGCGCGGACTAGCACGTGATGGAGTCAGATTGGATAGCCGTCGCGAAGACGGTGTGCCTCTCCCGCTCGCGGGGCCGTCGCAGGAGGAGCGCTGCCAAAATATCGAAAACAACCCCATGCAAAGTAGCCGGCGGCGGCCGGCGTTCGAGCGGGCTACTTGACACGTCGGGCAACTCAGGGGCATTATTCCAATATTCCGAAATCGTGCAAACGTACGATCGCCCCGGCAAGCGGGAAGGTGAGTGTGCCGTGATTCACCCGGACATCATGTAGTTCAGCGCCGCGCCTTGACGCATTTTTCGTGCGAACCCGTCTTTTGTTCGCATTGAAATGCGATAGGCGTTGCGCATGGCGGACTACGACGTCGCGATCATCGGCGGTGGCCTGAACGGCACGAGCATTGCCCGTGATGCCGCCGGCCGCGGCCTGCGCGTGATCCTGCTGGAGCAGGGCGATCTCGGTTCCGGCGCATCGCAGGCTTCGCCGCGGCTGGTCCATGGCGATCTGGCCGGGCTGGAACGGCGGGAGTTCTTCCGCGTCCGCCGGGCGCTGAGGGAACGCGACGTGTTGCTGCGCATTGCGCCGCATCTGGTGCGGCCGGTGCGCTTCGTGATCCCGGCGCATGCCGAGGAGCGGCCGCCGTGGCAGTTGCGGTCGTTGCTGCTGCTCTATGAACGGCTGACTTCGCGCAGCGGTCTGCCGCGCTCGGCGACGCTCGATGTCACCCACCATCCGGTCGGCAATGCGCTGAAGCGGCCGTTCGGAACCGCGTTCGAATATTCCGACTGCGTCGTCGACGATTCCCGGCTCGTCGTGCTCACCGCCGTCGATGCCGCAGCGCGCGGCGCCGATATCCGCACCGGCGCGCGCGTGACCCGGGCCGAGCGCGGCGAGACCTGGCGGCTGGTCGCGATCGACCGCGGCTACCGGCGGGTGATCACGGCGCGGGCGCTGGTCAGCGCGACCGGCGCGTGGAGCGCCTCGGTCGCCGACATCGTGCTGCGCGTGCCCGCGCCGCAGCTTGCGACCGTGCAGATCAGCCAGATCGTCGTGCGCCGCCTGTTCGACTGCGACAACGTCTATGTGTTTCAGAACCCTGACGGCCGGTTGATCTTCGCCAGTCCCTACGAGCGCGACTTCACCCTGATCGGCAGCGTCAGTCATCCCTTCAAGGGTGATCCGGCGGTGGTCGCAATTGGTGTGCGCGAGGAGGCCTATCTCTGCGACGCCGCCAATCGCTACTTTCGCGAACAGATCGCTCCAGTCGATGTGCTGCGGACCGTCTCCGGTGCCAATTCCGTGCTCGTGCCCGCGCGCCGGCACATGAGCGATGGCGCAGCGCTGCTCGATATCAGGCGCGGCAAGGCGCCGCTGCTCACGACCTTCGGCGGCGACGTCACCACCGCGCGGCGCCGCGCCGAGCGGGCAGTGTCGGAGTTCACGCGGTTTTATCCGATGACGCCGCGCTGGACCGCAACGGCGCCGCTGCCGGGCGGCGAGTTCGCGTGGCAGCGCTTCGAGACCGAGGTCGACATCGCCCGCGACCGCTGGCACTTCCTCGGCGAGGCGCAGGCGCGGCGGCTGGTCGCCGCCTATGGGCTGAACGTCAGAGATGTTCTGGGCGACGCCAAAGAGAAGGCCGATCTTGGCCCGGCCTTCGGTCCCGAACTGACCGGCGCCGAGGTGCGCTACCTCATGCGCAAGGAATGGGCGCGCTTTGCCGACGATATCCTGTGGCGCCGCTCCAAGTTCGGGCTGACCATGCCGCAAGCCGATCGCGACGCGCTTGCGGCGTTTATGGCGAAGGCGGATTGAGCTCGCTTCAAACCTCCCCTTGAAAAGGGGAGGTCGCTTTGCTCGCCAGAGCAAAGCGGGTGGGGATCTGCTCTCTCAGCTAGCAGCGGTGTCTGCGGCTTGACCCCCATCCCGACCTTCCCCTTTCAGGGGTAGGGCAATCGCATATAGCCGTTTGAGGCGATCGGAGTTCCCACAAACTCGTCATGCCCGGGCTTGTCCCGGGCATCCACGTCTTCGTTTCCACGCGAAGAAAAGACGTGGATGGCCGGGACAAGCCCGGCCATGACGGTGCGGAAGAATCGGTTCATTCCATATGCGATTGCCCTGCTTTCAGGGGGAAGGAGAGTAGCTCGAGCAGCGGCTATTGCCGGGCCGCCTCCTGTGACCAGGCGAGGTCGCGCCGGGACGGACGGCGATGCAGCCGCTCCGAGATCAGGCTCGTTGCCTGCCGGCCCTGGCCGGCGCGCAGGCACGCGACGATGAAGGTGTCCTCCCACAATTCACGTTGCGCATGGCTGCCGCCGATCCGCACCAGTTCGGGCATCAGCGGCGCAAGGATGCGCACGGCGGCGTCGTGATCGCCGGCGGCGAAGGCCGCGATCCCGCGGCCGAGCCCGATCGCCGCGGAGCCGGGCGCCAATCTGCCGTCGGCGTCGCGCGCCGCCATCTCGACCAGCCGCGCCTCGAGCGCGTCGTTGTTGGTCGTGGCTGCGACCAGCGCGTGGTGCACGTCGGCGAAATGCGCGCCGGCCTTCGGGAAGTAGCCGTCGCCATAGGCGGCGACATCCTTCCAGTGCTGCTCGAGACCGGTCTTGCCGGCGACCGTCAGCCGCCACAGCAGCGAGGCCGTGTCGGTGAAGATATTGAGCGGCGGATAGGGGCGGCCCGCCGGCTTGATGTGCTGCTCGTAAATGTCGAGCGCGCTGTCGGCGTCGCCTTCCTCGATCGCGATCAAGGCGAGGTGCCAGGCGAGATGGCCCTGCAGGAAACTCGTCCGGTCATTCGCCGGCAGCCACGCGGAGAGGAAGCTGCGGCCTTCCGCCCCATTGCCCTGCTCGAACAGCGCGTGCGCCACCGCGTGCGCCGCCCCGGAATTCTCCGGCTTCAGCGCGTAGCCGCGCTCGGTGACGGCGCGGCCCGAGATGAGGTCGCCGGCCTCGGTCTTCGACCAGCCGAGATAGGTGAGGAACCACCAATCGTCGCCATAGTCGCCGGCGTAACGCTCGCAGACGGCAAGCCGCGCGGCGTCATGATCGGGCCGGCCGGAGAACGCATAGAGGCCGAAGGCGCCGAGCAACAGCGACAGCACCTGCGCATCGCGCGGATATTCGCTGAGATGCTGCTCGGCCGCGGCCATCGCCTTCTTGCCTTGGCCCTCGATCACAGACGCCATGATCTCGATGTGCCGGCGCTCGCGCGGGCTTGCGGCCGCGGCCAGCTGCCGTGCATCGGCCGCCTTGGCGCGGGCCTTGGCGCCTTCCATGTTGAGCTGGTGCACGCGGGCACGGCCGATATGGGCCATTGCGAAATCGGGGTCCTCGGCGATCGCCGCCTCGAACGCCGCATCGGCGCCATGCAGCGCCGCCAGCATGCGATCGACGCCGTCGACATAATAAGCGGCGGCGCGGTCCGAGCTCGTCGTCAGCGGCAGGCCGTAGCGGTCGTGAATCATCGGTTGCCCTCCCGGATTTGGCTGTGGAGTCTAGCAGAGGTGCGGACGCCGACAATATTGCGGGAGATGTCCGTGAGGCGGTTGAGCCGGTGGCGATCCACCGCTAGCTTGCCGCAAGAATCGGACCTTACGGGGAATCGGGGCTGACGGACGTGACATCGGGCGAAGCGAGTGCGGAGGCGGCAAGGCCGTTGCCTGAACCGGCCGTCTCGGACATGCCGCTGCTGCGGGTCGAGGGTGTCGCCAAGTCGTTCGGCAATTTCCGCGCGGTCGACAAGCTCTCGCTCGATATCCGCGCCGGCGAATTCTTCGCGCTGCTCGGCCCGAGCGGCTGCGGCAAGACCACGCTGCTGCGCATGCTCGCCGGCTTCGAGACGCCGGACGAGGGCCGCATCCTGCTCGGCGGCAGCGACATCGCCCAGGTGCTGCCGCACGAGCGGCCCGTCAACATGATGTTCCAGAACTACGCGCTGTTCCCGCATCTGTCGGTGCGCGACAACATCGCCTTCGGGCTGAAGCGCGCCGGCATGGCGCGCGCCGACATCGCGGCCCGCGTCGCCGAGATGGTGGCGCTGGTCAAGCTCGAGGGGATGGAGAAGCGCAAGCCCGACCAGCTCTCCGGCGGCCAGCGGCAGCGCGTCGCGCTGGCGCGCTCGCTGGCGCGGCGCCCGCAGGTGCTGCTGCTCGACGAGCCGCTCGCCGCGCTCGACAAGAAGCTGCGCGAGAGCACGCAGGCCGAATTGATGGAGCTGCAGCGCCGGCTCGGCATGACCTTCATCATCGTCACCCACGACCAGGAGGAGGCGATGACGATGGCCGGCCGCATCGGGGTGATGGATGCCGGCCGTCTGGTTCAGGTCGCAACCCCGCGCAATCTCTACGAGGCGCCGGCCTCGCGCTGGATCGCCGAGTTCGTCGGCGACATCAATCTGTTTAACGGCGAGGTCACGTCCCGCGAGAACGGGCGCCTGACGGTCGCGACGGCTGATGCGGGCAGGCTGGCGGTCAGCGAACTGTGGCCGCCGGTGACCAAGCAGGTCGTCGCCGTCGCGATCCGCCCCGAGAAGGTGAAGCTGTCGCGCCGCGCGCCGGCAACGGACGGCGGCGCGTCGCAGGCGATCAACCGGCTGGAGGGCGTCGTCACCGATGTCAACTATCTCGGCGGCGTGACGAGCTACCGGGTGAAGCTGGAGACGGGCGCGGTGGTGCGCGCGTCGATGGCGAACACCGCCCGGCTCGATGTCGATGCCTATCTCGCCGGCCAGCGCGTGGTGGCATGGTTCACCGCCGACGATTGCCTGGTGCTCGAGCAATGAGCGCGCGCCGCATCTTCGCCCGCCCAGCGCGGTTCGCCGCGATCGCGCCCTATCTGTGGATGGTGCTGTTCTTCCTGGTGCCGTTCGGCTTCGTGCTGAAGATCAGCCTGTCGCAGACCGCGATCGCGCAGCCGCCCTATACGCCGGTGTTCGATTTCACCGAGGGCCGCGCCGCGCTGGCCGCGGCGTTCGCGCAATTGTCGTTCGACAATTTCCGCCTGCTGATCTCGGACAATCTCTACATCCTGTCCTATCTGCGCAGCCTCGTCGTCGCGGTGACCGCGACGCTGATCCTGCTCCTGATCGGTTATCCCATTGCCTACGGCATGGCGCGGTTGCCGCAGCGTTGGCAGGGCGTGGCGATGATGCTGGTCATCGTGCCGTTCTGGACCTCGTTCCTGATCCGCATCTATGCCTGGATCAACATCCTGCAGCATGACGGCCTGCTCAACCAGGTTCTGCTGGCACTGCACATCGTGTCCGCGCCGGTGGTCTGGCTGTCGACGGACAGCGCGATGTATCTCGGCATCGTCTATTCCTATCTGCCGTTCATGATCCTGCCGCTCTATGCAACGCTCTCCAGGATGGACGCGTCGCTGCTGGAGGCCGCGGGCGATCTCGGCGCCTCGCCGTTGCAGGCGTTCTGGCTGGTGACATTCCCGCTGTCGCTGCCCGGCGTCGGCGCCGGCGCGCTGCTCTGCTTCATTCCGATTGTCGGCGAGTTCGTGATCCCCGATCTGCTCGCCGGCTCCAACTCGCTGATGATCGGGCAGACGCTGTGGCTCGAATTCTTCACCAACAAGGATTGGCCGGTGGCGTCAGCCGCCGCGATCGCGCTGTTGCTGCTGCTGGTGCCGCCGCTCGTGCTCTACGACCGCCTGCAACGGCGTCAGCTGGAGGCGGGCCGCTGATGGCGCGCACCGTCACCAGGCTCACCCGCTTCAACATGACGTCGCTGGCGCTCGGGCTGGCGTTCCTCTATCTGCCGATCGTCATCCTCGTGATCTACTCGTTCAACGCCTCGCGGCTGGTGACGGTGTGGGGCGGCTGGTCGCTGCGCTGGTACCGCGAGTTCTTTGGCGACCGCGCCATGCTGGAGGCGGCGTGGATGAGCCTGTCGGTCGCCGCGGTGTCGGCGACGCTGGCGACGCTGCTGGGCACGCTGGCGGCGGTCGGGCTGGCGCGGGGTGAGCGGTTCCGGGGGCGGGCGCTGTTCTCCGGCATGCTGTATTCGCCGCTGGTTATGCCCGAGGTGATCTCCGGCCTGTCGCTGCTGCTCTTGTTCGTGGCGCTGAATGCCGAGCGCGGCTTCTGGACGGTGACGATCGCCCACACCACGCTGACGATGTGCTTCGTCACCGTCGTGGTGCAGTCGCGCCTCGCCACGCTCGATCGCAGCCTGGAGGAGGCCGCGATGGACCTCGGCTGCGATCCGGTGCGAGCGTTCCTCCTGGTGACGCTGCCGCTGATCGTGCCGGCGATCGTCGCCGGCTGGATGCTGGCCTTTACGCTGTCGCTCGACGACGTCGTGATCGCGAGCTTCACCACCGGCCCGGGCTCGGCGACGCTGCCGATCCGGATCTATTCCGAGGTCCGGCTCGGCGTGAAACCCGAGATCAACGCGATCTGCACGCTGGTGATCGCGCTGATCGCCGTGATCATCGTGATCGCCTCGTTCGCCTCGAAACTGTCGAGCGCGCGCGGCGAGAGCGCCGCGCCGCTGTAGTTTCCGTCATTCCGGGGCGATGTGAAACATCGAACCCCGAATCTCGAGATTCCGGGTCTGGTGCTAGCGCACCATCCCGGAATGACAGCGCGTCACGACTTGACGGCGCCGGCGGTCAATCCGCCCACCATGTAGCGCTTGAAGGCGTAATAGACCGCGGCCGGCGGCAGCGCGTAGATGAAGCCGGTGGTCATCAGGAGCTCCCACGGCGAGTCGTCCGCGGCGAGGAAGTTGCCGAGCGCGACCGGCAGCGTGATGTCGGTGTCCTTCGACAGCAGCAGGAAGGCGTAGAGATATTCGTTCCACGCGAGCAGGATCGCATAGGTGCCGACCGCGACCAGCGAGGGCATCATCAAGGGCACGTAGACCAGGCGGAACAGCTGAAGCGTGGTGGCGCCGTCCATCGTCGCGGCTTCATCCAGCTCGACCGGCAGCTTGTCGGAGGCCTGCTTCAGGACCCAGATCGCGTAGGGCGCCGCGATCGTCACCATCGCCAGGATCAGCGACCAGTGATTGTTCAAGAGGCCATAGGTGCCCATGGTGCGGTACATCGGCACGGCGAGGAACGCGGCCGGGATGAAATAGGTGAACAGCGCCAGATTCATCACGGCGCGGCCGCCGGGCACGCGCAGCCGCGAGATCGAGAACGCGGCGGCGGTGGCGACGAACAGCGTCAGCGCGCCGACCGCGAGCGCGATCACGGTCGAATTCCAGAACTGGATCCAGAAGTCGCGCAGGAAGTAGTGCTGCTGGTTGAACACGATCTCGAAATTGTGCAGCGTCGGATGCGACGGCCATAGCTTGCCGGAGAACGCGTCCTCCTTCGGCGAGATCGCGAACACGAACATGTGGTAGATCGGGATCATGGTCCAGATGAAGACCGGGATGCCGATCAGCAGCAGCTTGGCTTCGGTGCCGACTTCGCGGAGGGTGGGCAGCTTCATCGCGACAACCGTTTCATCATGTAATAGACCAGCGGCAGCACGAACGGCATCGCGCAGACGATCGAGGCCATCGCCAGCGAGAGCTGGTCGAGGCGCAGATAGCGGATGCCGAGGGTCGACAGCACGTGGGTGAGGTCGGCGGGCCCGCCGCCGGTGAGCAAATAGACGCTGTTGAAGTCGCCGAGCGTCCAGATCATCGAGAGCAGCGTGCAGGTGACGTAGAGCGTCTGCATCGACGGCCACGTGATGTAGCGGAATTTCTGCCACCAATTGGCGCCGTCGACGTCGGAGGCCTCGTACAGATCGTGCGAGATCGCGAGCCGTCCGGTCAGCAGGATCAGCGTCCAGAACGGCAACGACTTCCAGATGTGCACGCCGATCGCCATCGCCAATGCGACCGACGGATCGTTCAGCCAGTTCGGGCCGTCGTCGCCGGTGAACTTGAAGATCAGCTGGTTGACCACGCCCCATTCCGGATTGAGCATGAAGCGCACCGACAGGATGGTCGGGATCGAGGGCACCGCCCAGGGCAGGATGAAGATGACAGACAGCCACCTGATCCAGGGCCGCTGCTGGGCGAAGAAGCCGGACAGGAACAATGCGATCAGCATCTTGATGTTGATGCCGATGACCAGGAAGATCAGCGTGTTGATCGCCGCGCGCGCGAAGATCGGGTCGTGATAGAGCGCGACATAGCTCGCCGGATGGCGCGCCAGCCACAGGCCGTAGCCGACCGGATAGACCACGAAGGCGAGGAAGACGAGCAGATAGGGCGCGAGCAGCACGATGCCCCAGACCTGCGGCGGCGACAGCCGCGCCGACAACGGCGGCGAGGGGACATCGGATGCGGAGAGTGTGATCGCCATTCGGTTACTCTAAGATGTCGCCTACGTCGTCGTCCCGGCGAAGGCCGGGACCCATAACCACAGGGCCCGGCCGTTGCCAGAAAGCCGTCGACCAGCCTGCTCCCAAATTACTGCCTCGGCGTATGGGTCCCGGCTTTCGCCGGGACGACGCGGAGCAAGTGTCGGCAGTGCCGGTCATCGTTGATGTTACCCCGCGACCTGCTTGATGCGGGCGATCAGTTCGTCGACGGCCTTGTCCACCGGCACCTTCTCGCTGACGACGCGGTTCATGGCCTTGGCCCAGACGTTCTCGTTGTTCAGAATGGTGAACTTCCAGTTCTTGGTAAAGTCGAACGGCGCGGTGCCGCCGGTGAACTGATTGTAGACCGCCTTGCGATGCCGGTCAGCCTGCCAGAACGGGCTCGCTTGGCTGGCCTTGGTCACCGGGAACCAGCGGCCGAGCGCGCCCTCGACATAGGGCCGCAAATTGTCTTCCTGCATCAGGAAGGCAATGAACTGCTTGCCTTCCGCCTTGTTCTTGGCGTTGGCGAAGATCAGCCCGGTCTTGACGTCGGAGCGGTAGCGGATCGTCGATCCGTCCGGCGCCTTCGGGAAGGACGCGGTGATGATGTCCTGCTCATAGGCCTGCTTGCCGGCGGCGCGCTGCGCGTCGGTCAGTGCCGGGTTGGTGGAATCCTCGAACCACTTCGCTGCGATCGAGATCGTGAAGTTGTGGGTCATCACGATCGTCTTGTTGTGGAACGCGACGTTGTTGTCCGGGTCCTTCCAGGTCGTGGAGGAGGGCGGCGAGCAGGCCTTGATGTAGGTGTCGGTGTAGTCCTTCAGCGCGTGGATCAGGCCGTCGCGCACTTTGGGATCGTCGACCAGGAGCTTGCCGTCGTCGTCGACCAGCTTGACGTGATAGGCGTCCATGAAGGTGTAGAACGACTGGAACGAGTCGGTGGATTCCACGCCCATCGGCTGGCCGACGCCGTAGATGCGCTGGCCGGTCGCCTTGCGGATCGCCGGCTGCACCTTGTCGCACCAGAACGACCAGTAATCCTCCCACTTGGTCGGGATGTCGGCGGCCTTGAAGCCCGCCTTCTCCAGCATGTCGCCCCAGATCTGGACGTGCATGCTCTGCTGCTTCAGAGGGAAGCCGTAATAGGCCTTCTTCTTGGCGACGTCATTGTAGAGCAGCGCCGTCTCCAGCGTGTTCGGCGCGAACGCATCCTTCATCGGCAG
Source organism: Bradyrhizobium australafricanum (assembly GCF_020329495.1). Classification (NCBI taxonomy): domain Bacteria; kingdom Pseudomonadati; phylum Pseudomonadota; class Alphaproteobacteria; order Hyphomicrobiales; family Nitrobacteraceae; genus Bradyrhizobium; species Bradyrhizobium australafricanum. The sequence continues at coordinate 155,373 of NZ_JAGKJL010000015.1, forward strand.
CAGGATGTCGGAGAGATCCTCGAGCTTGCCTTCATAGGCCCATTTGCCCTGCGCCTGCACGTCGTAGGAGTCGGAATAGGCGACGTCGGGCACGGTGCCGGAATCGAGCGCGGCGACCGTCTTCGGAATCATGTCCTGGATCGCGTATTGCGACAGTTCGACCTTGATGCCGGTCTTGGCTTCGAATTTCTTGATCGTCTCGAGCAGCGCGTCGTCTTCGGATTTGTAAAATCCCTTGCCCCACCAGACGGTGATCGTCTTGCCCTGGGCGAGAGCGGGTGCAGTTGCGGCGAACAGGCCGACCGCGGCGACCGCAATTGATAGCGCACCGATAACCTTGGATCTCACGTTGTTCTCCCTCATGAGGCCGGCTTTTTAACCGGTTGGAGAAAACACTAGGTGGTGTGGACATTAGCGCATCCATAGAACAATGGCAGCGAGAGTGACGACGGCGCGATAGTTCCGTGCCGTCTTTTCGAAGCGGGTTGCGACGCGTCGGAACTGCTTGAGCTTTGAGAAGCAGCATTCGACGAGATGACGCTGGGCATAGAGATGCTTATCGAGAGGGTATTTGAGCGCGCGCGACGGATTGTTGGGAATGACGGCGAGCGCGCCTTTGGCGGCGATGGCTTGGCGCAAGTGATCGGCGTCATAGGCGGCGTCGGCCATGACGACTTCGGCGGATAAGCCT
>NZ_JAGKJL010000141.1:0-6500 GCF_020329495.1 Bradyrhizobium australafricanum
GCCGCCAGCCGTCGCCCTTCAGCAGCAGCGCGGATCGCCGACAACCAGGTCGTCGGTGGGAAGCGTCACGACGCTCTCCAACCTCTTGCGCATACTGTATTCGCGGGCGGGCACATATCTGCGCGGGCAGGCCTTGCTTTACGCGGAGTCCTTCTCGCCTAACACGCCGGAAGGCGCCTGTCCGAACTGTCATGGCATCGGGCGAATTCATCAGGTCGTCGAACGAAGTCTGGTACCCGACGACACTTTGACGATCCGTGAGCGCGCCATTGCGGCCTGGCCTTCGGCTTGGCAGGGCCAGAATCTCCGGGACATTCTCGTCACCTTGGGGTATGACGTCGATAGGCCGTGGCGCGAGCTTTCGAAGAAAGATCGTGACTGGATTCTCTTCACGGACGAGCAGCCAACCGTACCGGTGTATGCGGGATACACGCCAGCCGAGACGCGAAAAGCCCTGAAGCGCAAGGAGGAGCCCAGCTATATGGGCACCTTCACCGGCGCCCGCCGGTACGTGCTTCAGACATATGCCACCACGCAGAGCGTCATGATGAAGCGGCGTGTAGCGCAGTTTCTGTCGAGCGATGATTGCCCGGTCTGCGATGGGAAGCGGCTAAAAGCAGAAGCACTTTCGGTCAAATTCGCAGGAATGGACATTGCCGAGATGTCTCGCCTGCCGTTGGCCAAGCTCGACGAGCTTATCAAACCGTATATTGATGGAAGCAAGAAAGACGGTACCGACGATCATCCCGAAAAGGCGCTTGTCGTTCAGAGAATCGTCGAGGATCTCGTCGGGCGTCTCGAAGTTCTGCTTGAGCTAGGCCTCGGTTATCTCACCTTAGAGCGCAGCACGCCGACGTTATCGCCGGGCGAACTGCAGCGTCTGTGGCTCGCGACGCAGGTCCGATCGAACCTGTTCGGGGTCGTCTACGTACTGGACGAGCCCTCCGCTGGCCTGCACCCGGCAGACACTCAGGCGCTCTTGCGGGCACTCGGGCGCCTGAAGGCATCGGGAAATTCGCTCTTTGTCGTTGAACACGAGCTCGATGTGGTGCGCGAGGCCGACTGGATCGTCGACGTTGGGCCCGCTGCCGGGGACCAGGGCGGTCGGATACTCTACAGCGGGCGCCTTGCCGGTTTGGCCAAAGTCGAGGCGCCCCAAAAACGAAGGTATCTGTTCGAAGATGCCGCGAGGGCACCATGCAAGATCCGTCGGCCGAGCAGCTGGCTGAAGCTGCGGAACGTGACGCGGAATAACCTGAGCCGTCTCGATGCCGACCTCCCTCTCGGCGTCCTTACATGTGTGACCGGCGTGTCCGGCTCGGGCAAATCCACTCTCATCAGCCAGTTTCTCGTCGAGGCGATAGCGGAGAACCTAGGTCAGCAACGAAAATCCGATCTGGACGAAGCTGAGCTGCAGGAGACCGTGCGTACGCTGAGTGGGGAAATTACGGAAGGGTTGGATCGCGTTAAACGTCTCGTTGTGGTCGATCAGAAGCCGATCGGCCGGACCCCGCGGTCCAATTTGGCGACTTACACCGGCTTGCTCGATCACGTGCGTAAACTGTTCGCCGGGACGAAGCAGGCGCGTGCCAGGCGCTACGACGCGGGCAGATTTTCGTTCAATGTGGCCAAGGGCCGTTGCGAAACCTGCGAGGGCGAAGGGTATGTATGCGTAGAGCTGCTGTTCCTTCCGAGCGTCTATACTCCGTGTCCGACGTGCCGGGGCGCTCGCTATAACGCGAAAACGCTCGAGATCAAGATACGGGACAAGTCGATCGCCGATGTGCTGGCGATGACCGTCGACGCGGCTTTCGAGTTCTTTAAAGACGATGACGTTCTTTCGCGCTCTTTGGGCGTTCTGCGCGAGGTCGGGCTCGGTTACATTAGACTTGGCCAGTCGGCCACCGAACTTTCAGGAGGAGAGGCGCAACGCGTCAAACTCGCCACCGAGCTCCAGCGCGCCCATCGTGGCGGCACATTATATGTGCTCGACGAGCCGACGACGGGACTGCATCCGTCCGATGTCACAAAGCTCGGCAATCAACTGCAAGGGCTCGTCGAGGCTGGCAACACCGTCGTTCTGGTCGAGCATGATATGTCTGTTGCAGCGGAGAGCGACTGGATCGTAGAAGTCGGCCCTGGCGCTGGAAACGAAGGAGGCCGCATCGTGGCGTCCGGACGACCGGATCAAGTTGCTGCCTCCGGGAGCCGGACAGCAGAATATTTGAAGCGAGCGCTCTAACGAGTTCATCGAAGGCCGCCGGCCCCCATAGGAACACCGGGGGACGCAGTTGGTTGTTTGCCATCGCCTGCCCGAAAGAGACACGCATGGAAGGCATCCTCGTCGCCGAATTCGATACTCGCCGCGCGGCAGAGCTCGCGGTCGAGCACGTTGTGCAGGAGTGCGGAGTCCAGAGAACCGACGTGGTGCAGCCGAGGGGCGCCGACAATACATCCGGCGATCGACCCGCGCTCGCCGACGTGAAGGTAAAGCCGAAGCCGGGCGAGAAGCTTGAGGGCCCGATCGAAGTATCCGTCGACTTCCATGGCGACGATCCGAAGCGCGTCGTGGACGTGCTGAAATCCGTTGGTGCTAAGGCCGTCCGGACGAAGTAAAGGACAGAATCATGCCCGAATATCCCAAACCGCCGTTTCCCAGCCAGCGACAACCCATGCCAGGCTCGACGGGGAAGATGGACCCGCGCCCGGATCATGGCGAGACAAGCTATAAGGGCTCGGGACGGCTTCAAGGCAAGTGCGCCATTATTACTGGCGGCGACAGCGGCATCGGGCGCGCGGTCGCCATAGCCTTCGCCCGCGAGGGCGCCGACGTCCTGATCGCCTACCTTGACGAAAGCGACGATGCGAAAGAAGTCGCGGCGATCATTGAGAAGGAAGGGCGCAGGGCTGTCCTCGTCGAGGGCGACCTTCGCTCGGCCGACCATTGCCGCACCGTGGTCGACCGCGCCGTGCAGGAACTTGGCGGCGTCGACATTCTCGTCAATAATGCCGCGCATCAGGCGACCTTCGCCGACATCGGCGACATCAGCGACGAAGAATGGCGCATGACTTTCGAGGTGAACATCCATGCGATGTTTTACCTCGCCAAGGCCGCGGTCCCGCATATGAAGCCTGGAGGCGCCATCATTAACACGGCATCGGTAAATTCCGACATGCCGAATCCGATACTGCTCGCCTACGCGACGACGAAGGGAGCGATCCAGAACTTTACGGGCGGCCTGGCCCAGATGCTGGCGGAGAACGGCATCCGGGTGAATGCCGTTGCGCCGGGTCCAATTTGGACCCCGCTTATTCCCTCGACGATGCCAGAGGAGGCCGTAAAGAACTTTGGCAAGCAAGTGCCGCTGAAGCGGGCTGGCCAGCCGGCTGAACTCGCCACAGCCTACGTGATGCTCGCCGACCCGCTATCCAGCTACACTTCGGGCACGACCGTCGCGGTGACCGGGGGCAAACCCTTCATTTGAGAAGTGGCCGGCATAAAGCATCCCGTGACGCCCGATGGCCGCTACTTCGTCGTGAAAGAGAAGCTTTGGGTCTCGGCAATCCGGACGTTGAGCCGGGCGCCTCCATAAAGCTTAGGAGGCACGCTTTCAGCGAGGGCAAGTTGGGCGATGTGCATCGATGGTCCTTTAGCTAGGAAGCACCGCTCGGAGCAGTAAGATGATTGCATCCGAACCGAGTTTGGCAATGCTCCGGCCTTGCGGTGCCGATCACCGCGCGCGTGCCCTCTATAGTGATGCGCTCGAGGAGCTCTTGCGCACGCGTCGGCATCGCCTTCGCGGCGATCCCAACTCCCATAGAGGTGACGCTCAAGCAGACAACGACGCCTATCTGATGTATCAATCCCGGAGTGAGTGGCGCAGAAAACGCTCCAAGCGATATCGATCGCCGTCCGCACTGTGATTGCATTTGCCATTTCAAGCTCCGTGACAAGGGCATCATTGCCGTGCAATGCCTTTCCACGGCGAAGGTTGCATCCTTTTCCCAACCTTAAAGCTGGCACCGGGCGTATCGTAGGAACCTTGCTCTCCCGAAGACATTTGCCGTTAAGATCTTAAACGGAGGATGTTATGGGACTCGAAGCGAAGGAATCCGGCAACTTGATCGGCAGCGACAAGGTTGAAGGCACGACAGTTTACGGTGCAGACAGTCAGAAGATCGGCAGTATCGAGCGGGTGATGATCGACAAAAAGAGCGGAAAGGTCTCCTACGCGGTCCTGAGCTTCGGCGGCCTTCTTGGCATCGGCGATGATCACTATCCACTGCCTTGGCAATCGTTGAAGTACGACACCAATCTTGGCGGGTACGTCACTGGCGTGACAGAAAGCCAACTGCAGGGCGCGCCCAAATATCGTGATGAGACGGCATGGAATTGGAATGATCCGGCGGCCGGTCGATCGGTAAATGACTATTACCGAGTACCAATCTGATTGCCCTCGAAATGCGGCGTGCTCGTCATCAAAGTGCGCTGCATTCACGAAAAGCGTGTGGGAGCATCGTCGAATAACCGAGGACGTCGGGCGGCGCATCGACTAAGCGGCGCCCAAAGTAGTCTGCCAAGACGTAGGAGCGGTTGTGCTTCCATTTGCTCTTGGCAATCGCCATTCCTTTTTCGCTGGCAGCCTCTGATCCATCGGGAGATCCCTGAGCTTCAGTTGCGCGAGAAACAGCCGCGGCAGTACGCTTTCGCTCTTCTGCGATCTCGATTTAGACGGCTGCCTTCGAGACGGCTGTAGATATTCTGAAGTTTTGTCCAGTCGCCCGTGAGTACCGCACGAACGTGTTGGGCTGTCCGGATCATCATTCGATCTGACGGGCAGCATCGACTTTCTGGATCTCGACCGTCCTGCCGCATCGGCAACAGCCACCCCAGAAGGTGCTGGAGAATCTGGCTGAGACGCAGCGGCGCTCCGGGGGCTTCGAGTCCGGTCTCGCGCGGGTTTTTCAGGATGGCCTGCCAATATCCGGGTGGGAGGTCTTCCGCCGGTCCGAGGACCGGCGCTTGTGCGCCCTTCGGGGCCGTCGCGGGCGTGAGGTCTCAATCTCTGTATCCGCTTCATCGCGGGGCAGCGCCGCCAGCGGCGCGGGTCAAAGGTGATTAGAATATACCAAGAACGAGCGAGTCGAGGCCCGGCAGGAAAGCAGTCGCGGGTGCGGAGATCGTCGGTTGGAAACGCAAAGGCCGCTGCGCAGTTCGAGCGCGCACAAGCAGCGCGATGGCGAGCGCCACAGGGAAGAGGCAGAAACATCGGGTCCGTCGCGAAAAGCTAATCGCCAAAGCGCTGGCGGCGTTTGAAGGCGGCGGAGCACGGAGAGCGGCCGAATCCCTTGATGCCGAACGTGCCAAGAGCAAAACCGGATCGAGGCGGAGCAGACCCGCTGAGCGAGAGAGAGAGGCTGGAGGAGGCATTTCAAATAGGGTCGCCAACATCGAAAAACCATCGCGAATCCTTGCGCAAAAAAAAATCCGCCGAGCCCTTGAAACTTTTTTCGGTATTCCAAATTCTTTTTGCGTCGCCATCGCGGCGGCCGGGACGCCTTTGGGGTCCCGCGAATGAGACGGGCGCCCGGACGGTGTCCGGAGCCTGCTCGTACCCATCTTGCTCTAAGGAGGATTTGGATATGAGGTATGATTGGACTCCCCTCTGGAGGTCGACCATTGGGTTCGAACGCCTGTTCGACGTTCTCGACGAGGTCCAGCGGACCGCCGAAGAGAGCTACCCCCCGTACAACATCGAACGTCTCGACGAAAACCGCTTCCAGATTTCGGTGGCGCTCGCCGGCTTCGCACCGCACGAGGTCGCGCTGACGGTCGAACAGAACGTCCTGACGCTCGAGGGCCGCAAGAGTGACAAGGAAGGCAAGACCTTCCTGCATCGCGGCATCCCGGCGCGCAACTTTAAGCGCCAGTTCACGGTCGCCGACCACGTGGAAGTGAGAGGCGCCCGCTTCGAGAACGGTCTGCTCGTCATCGACCTGCAGCGGGAGATTCCCGAGGCGATGAAGCCGCGCCGCATCGCGATCAATGGCGCGGCCCCGAGCAACATGACCCAGATCGAAGGCAAGGCCGCCTGAATCAGACTGGACGGCAAGCCCGATCCAAGCCGCGCGGGAAATACCGCGCGGCTACCTCAACTCGTCTCACGAATGGAGGCAGCCATGCGGCCGACGACCGCTCATTAGTCGTCCGTGAAGAATGCGGATTGACTTGAGAAATAAGCAGAATTGGTCTTGATGTAGTATTCGATTTTGCAGGAAAGCGGGGTATTGGACCTCGCTTTCTTGCGTTTTAGGTTTTGCTTTTGGGTGATTCGTGATTCCCTGACAGCGTCGTCGACATTGGGGAATGCGATGAGCAAGCCGCGGGATGATCGCCAGAAAGACCTGTTGCTTCCGGCGCTTGATCAGATCATCGACATGGGTCATCCGCTGGTGCGGTTGGCAGCGCTGATCGACTGGAACATCCTGAATGAGCGCTT
>NZ_JAGKJL010000142.1:0-6283 GCF_020329495.1 Bradyrhizobium australafricanum
AACGATATAGAGGATCGCTTCGATCACACGACGCAGCTCCGTCTTACGCGGCCGGCCGCGCCGGTTCGCTCGCGGCAACAGGCGTCTGATCAGCGCCCACTCCGCATCGGTCATATCGCTTGCATAACGCAGATCGTCCCGCCGATATTGCTCCCGAGTGATCTTGGTCCAGGGCATCGTGCTCTCCCTCGAATCTTTGCAAATCCGATGGAATCACACCCCACTGAGATCACTCACCCATTTTTCAGTCAGGCTCTCAGGAGCGCGCTCTTGCGCGCGTCTCGAAGGATGCACGGCCACCAGCCGGGCCGTCGCCCTTCGAGACGCGCGTTCCGCGCTCCTCAGGGTGACGGATTGGGGCCGGTGCACGACGCAACAAACCGCAGCCCCTCACCCCATCACCTGATGCGGCGAGCGGCCGAAGGCGGCCTTGAAGGCGCGGCTGAAATGCGAGACGTCGCTGAAGCCGAAGCTCAGCGCGACATCGGTGACATGGCTGAAGCGCCGCTCGGCCAGCGCCTGATAGGCGGCGGCGAGGCGCTGCTGCCAGAGCCAGCGGATCGGCGTCGTGCCTTCGCGCGCGAACAGGCGATTGAGCGTGCGCGGCGCCATGCTCTGCGCCGTGGCGATCGCATCGAGATCGAGCCCGGGATCGTCGAGATTGGCCAGCATGTAGGCCTTGACCCGCGCCAGCCTTTCGTCGCCGCGCTGGAGCCCGTCGTCCGTCAGCTCGGTCTGCAGCGTGGTTGCGAAAATATCGAGCGCCGCCGCGCCAAGCCGTATCGCTGCAGGTCCGGCCGCGTCATCGAGCCGCGTCAGCCGGCGGATCAGCGATCCCGCCAGCGCTCCCACTTTCGACGCGTTGCCGACCCGCCGCGCCGTCAGGCGCTGCGCATCCGGCAGGCGTGCGAGCAGCAGCGGCCGCGGGATCGACACCATGATCGCGCGCGCGCTCGGGGCGAATTCGAGCGTGAACGGCTGCGCCTGGTCATGCAGCATCAGATCGCCTCGGCGCATGTGCACGTCGCGGCCGCCCTGGGCGAAGCTGACCTCGCCGCGCAGCGTGAGCCACAGCATGAAATAGTCGCGCGGATCCCTGCGGACGTCACTCGCGCTGCGCATCACCCGGATGCGGTCGGCGGCCGGCGTCGACGACCAGATGTCGTTGATGGCCAGCGGGCCGAGATGGCGGATCGAGATCGACGCCTGGAACGCCTCGTCGGCGACGCGGCGGCATTCGGTCAGCGAGAATTCGCGGCAGGTGACGTGATGCCAGCGGTCGAAACTGTCACCCGGCGCAACAAGCGTTTGCGCGACGACTGTGTGATCTGGGGTCTGCATCGGACCTTGCTCCCGCCCAACCCGGCAGCGGGACATTCTGCGTCCAGCCCTCCCTTCTGGCAAGCAGAGACCAGCGACTGGCCGGCGCAGCCAAGAACGGCCGCCGCAGCCGGTGTAGAAAATATCTCCCACCAGGAGAGGAGGCACCATATGGGCTACCAATGCGAAACCATCGATCCGGCGCGAACCGTCATGATCGTTGTCGACATGCAGAACGATTTCGTGGCCGAGGGCGCCAAGCTGCGTTCGGCGCAGGCCGCTGCCATGGTGCCGCGGCTGGCACAGACCCTGAAGGCCTGCCGCGACAAGGGCATCCGCGTCGTCTACACCGCGCATGTGCATCGCCGCGACGGCAGCGACATGGGGCTCTATGACGATCTCTATTCGCCGATCGCCGACCGGTCGTCGCTGGTCGACGGCACCGAGGGCGTCGAGATCTTCAACGACCTCGCGCCCGCGCCCGGCGAGCATGTCATCAAGAAGCACCGCTACAGCGCGTTCTTGGCCACCGATCTCGATCTCATCCTGCGTGAATGGGGCACCACCACGGTGATCATCTCGGGGACCACGACCGAGAACTGCTGCCACGCCACCGCGCGCGACGCCATGTTCCACAATTACAAGGTCGTCTTCCTGTCGGACGCGACCGGCACGTTCGACTATCCCGATGTCGGCCAGGGCGCGCTGTCCGCCGAGGAGGTACACCGCGCCACGCTGACGATCCTCGCATTCTCAACCGCACATGTGATGACGGCGGCCGAGATGCTGGCGCGGGTGAAGGTGGCGGGTTCGAAGGCGGCGTAGCGAGTTCACGAACAGCGCATCGCACATTCGGTCTGCCTCTCCCCTTGTGGGAGAGGCCGGATCGCATGAAGCGAAGCGCAATGCGATCCGGGTGAGGGGTTGCGGTCTCTCCGGTCCGTACGCCGTGTGGAGAGATACCCCTCACCCCAGCCCTCTCCCACAAGGGGAGAGGGAGCGCAGCAGCATTCGCGGCGAAGAGCTCACTTCACCAGTGAGCAGCCGCCATCGGCCAGCGGGCGGAACGCCTGGTCGGCCGGGATGGTCGCGATCAGCTTGTAATAGTCGTAGGGGTACTTCGACTCTTCCGGCTTCTTCACCTCGAACAGATACATCGGGTGGACGACGCGACCGTCCTGGCGGATCGTGGTGTCACCGAACAGCTTGTCCTTGCCCTTGAAGGTCTTCATCTGCGGCACCACCGCCTTGGCGTCGTCGCTGCCGGTGGCGGCAACCGCGTTGAGATAGGCGAGCGTCGAGGCGTAGACGCCGGCCTGGTTGCCGCTCGGCATCTTGCCGTTCATGCCGGGACGCGCGGCGAAGCGCTTTGCGAACGCGCGGGTGTCGTCGTTCATGTCCCAGTAGAAGGCTTCCAGCAGCTGCAGGCCCTGCGCGACCTTCAGGCCCATGCCGTGGATGTCGTTCACGAACAGCAGGAACGCCACCATGGTCTGGCCGCCCTGCTGGATGCCGAACTCGGCCGCCTGCTTCACCGCATTGATGGTGTCGCCGCCGGCATTGGCGAGCCCGATCACCTTTGCTTTCGAGCTCTGCGCCTGCAGCAGGAACGACGCGAAGTCCGACGTGCCGAGCGGATGCTTGCTCGAGCCCAAAACCTTGCCGCCGTGCTTCTCGATGTAGTTGGTCGCTTCAGCTTCAATGCCTTTGCCGAGCGCATAATCGACGGTCACGAAATACCAGTCCTTGCCGCCGCGCTGCATCATCGCGGCCGCGGTGGTGTTGCCGGTGGCCCAGGCGTCGTTGACCCATTGAATGGTGTTCGGCGAGCAGGCCTTACCGGTGAGATCGGAGCTCGCGGTCGACGACGCCAGGAACGTCATCCTTGAATCGCGCAGGATGGTGTTGATAGCGAGCCCGACCGCCGAGTTCGGCACGTCGACGATGGCATCGACGCCTTCGACATCGAGCCATTTGCGCGCGATCGCAGATCCCACGTCGGCCTTGTTCTGGTGATCGGCATAGACGATCTCGACCTTGATGCCCTTGCCGCCGCCGCCAAAATCTTCCGCGGCCATGCGCGCGGCTTCCACCGAACCCATGCCGTTGGTGTCCTGGAAGATGCCGGAAATGTCGTTGAGCACGCCGACGCGGACCACGTCGCCGGAAATCTCCGCGCGTGCGCTGCCCGCGACGCAGGCCAATGCCAGCGCAAGTCCAATCCTAGATCGCCCAACCCCGAAGCCCCTCATAGTCTCCTCCCTTGCCTCGCTCCTCAGCCAGCTCCGATGTTTCGTCAGGCCGGCGTGATCTCGACCGGCAGGCTGCTGAGCCCGCGCAGCGTGTTGTTGAAAAGGCGCTTCGGCTCGCCGGTGATGTCGATCCTGGCGACACGACGCGCCAGCGCCGCCATCATCACCTCGCCTTCGAGACGGGCGACGAGCTGGCCGACACACATATGGATGCCCGAACCGTAGCCGACGTGGCCCGACGTACGACGGGTGATGTCGTAGCTGTCGGGCTGCTCCCAGCGGCGCGGATCACGATTGGCCGCAGCCAGGAACATCAGCACCTTCTCGCCTTCAGGAATGCCGGCCCCACTGAGCTCGACGTCGCGCGTCGTGGTGCGGAAGAAAGTCTGGACCGGACTTTCGAACCGCACAGCTTCCTCGAAGGCGTTGCGCGCCAGCGTCGGATCGGCGCGCAACCTCTGGAACTGGTCGGGAAAGCGGGCGAGGCAGTAGACGGCGGCGCCGATGCCGTTGACCGTCGTGTCGAGACCGGCCGACAGCAGCGAGCGCACCAGCAGCGGCGCCTCGGTCGCGGTAATGGCGCCGGTATCGACATGGGCGTGAATGCAGGCGCCGATGCCGCCCGGGGTGAGATTGTCGCGCTGGCATTGCTCGGCAACATAGGCCTGATGCGGCGCCGAGCGCTCGATCGCCTCCTTGCGGAGCTCGTTCGGCGGGCCGAAGGCATTGAACACCAGACTGGCGTAGGGCAGCAGATGCTCGCGGCCCTCCGGCCTCAGGCCGAGTGCATCCGGGAAGATCGACAACGGATAGGCTTCCGCAAGGTCCGCGATCGCGTCGAACCTGCGCTTCTCCAGCAGCGCATCGAGGCGGGCCTCCGCGGCGGCGGCAAATTGCCCGCGAAGCTGCTTCATCACGGTCGCCGACAACACCGTGCTCAGCACGGCGCGGGTCCGGGTATGGGCGGGCGGGTCGGCCTCCAGGATCAGGCTCGCCGGCCGCCACGGCTTCTCCTTGGAAAAGTCGCTGAGGCCGACGCCGCGACTGGAGCAGAAGGTCGCGGGGTCGTTCAGCACCGCATGGACCTCGGCGTAGCGCGCCACGCCATAGACATTCCACTTGTCGAGATAGACCACCGGCCCGGCCTCGCGCAGCCGCTCATGGGTCGGGAATGGATCGGCGAAGAACTCGAGCGCGAACGGATCGACGTCGAGATGCGGGACGGACGCAGCTTCTGTTGCAGTCATCGGGACCTCCCGAGGTTTGATCTTGTCAACACGGGCCGCATATCTATTGCTCCCGGACAGTTTCGCAGCGATGATTTGAGAGATGAGCAGCCAGCCCCTCCCCCGAAAGCCCCGCCGGCCGAGACCGGCCGATCCCGCAGACGCCAGTGACGGCCCGCTGCTGGACCTTGATCGCTATGTGCCGGCGTTCATCACCTTCATCGGCAACAAGCTGTCGAACAGCGCCACCGCGTTTTACCAGAAGAATTTCGGCGTCAACGTCACCGAGTGGCGAATCATCTCGCAACTGGCGATCGAGCCGGGCATTCCCGCCTCCCGGATCTGCCAGGTGATCGGCTTCGACAAGGGGCCGGTCAGCCGCAACCTCGCGGCATTGCAGAAGCGCGGCCTGCTGACCATCCGCACCGCGCCGGACGACGGCCGCACCCATTCGATCACACTGACCGCGCGCGGCCGCGCCATCCACGACAAGGTCATCGTCGCGGCGCTGGAGCGCGAGCGGCGGCTGCTGGCGTGTCTGAAAAAGGACGAGCGCGAGGTGCTGATCGAGCTGCTGCGCCGGCTGCACGAGAATCTCGGCGCCGTCACCGGGCAAAGCACGACCTGACGGCGCAGCCGGGCCACGAGCGGCGCGCTGCGCCCCCACGGTCTTCGCCCGATCTTCCATGCGTGCCGTTGGCGCCGTGCTGCGCAACATTCTCCTCCCAAACGCGTGGCCGTTGACCGGCCCTGTCCCTATGGGTGCGGAAACTCGCACAGCTTAGTTGCTATGGCAACTAAAAACGCAGCCGCGTGCAGCGCGGCAAGTGGAAGCAGCGGGGACCTGGCGGGTTGGACAGCTGAAACTTGGATGATCCGTGCCACAAACGCGGTGTCGTCCCGGCCTCCGAGCCGTGACCCATAACCACAAATGCTGATTATCGCATGTCGGCGGAACGACGAACTTTGTTCACAATTTCGGCCGCGGAGTATGGGTGCCTGCTTCCGCACTAGCGTATATACATATCCTCCGCAGTCTTTCCGGAGTCTTCTCAAAGAGTTGGCCGAAAACCGCAGAGAACTTACCCATCTGCACTAGGGTTGCGCCCGCCGATTTCGGCTCTCGCCTAGTAGCTAACCCCTTGATGATGAGTCGGTTTTCTAGCCTCGAAGAGATGTGTAAATGCCCTAGCACTACTTTGGCAGATTGTGTTTTCGCCGCTGTTTTTCACGGATCTGCTTTCGGCAATATGGGCACTGCTGAGACGGCGGCCGAAGGATGAGATCGACGATGGCGTGACGTACGGCTGGCATGGTTGGCTGAGGCGGAGGCCCGTTGATTCTTTTTTTTCCGCCCCGCGTATGCGAGGCGACGATGTTGCAGGAAGGCGTAGGCAATCATTGTCATCAAGGCGTGGCGATGAAGACCTTGCCATGATCGCCCTTCGAAGTGATCAAGTCCAAGTTCCTCCTTCAACTGCTGAT
>NZ_JAGKJL010000143.1:0-5747 GCF_020329495.1 Bradyrhizobium australafricanum
CTCGGGTCAGGTCCGCCGCGTCACAGCTTCCATCCGTCGCGAGATGAAGCGTCGCGCGGCTGTCGAGCCCGTCATCGGCCACGTCAAGGCCGAGCACCGCATGGACAGAAATTATCTCAAGGGACGCCTCGGCGACCGCATCAACGCTGTTCTCGCCGCTGCCGGCTATAACTTCGGCCTGCTGCTGCGATGGCTCGCAGAGCTCTTGCGTGTCATCATCCGAGCCTTCTTCGAGACCGTCCCGGCTCGAAACACCGCTTAAGCCGGGCGCCGGCGCCAGTTCTTCACGAACGACTCAATCGATACTCAAAGTGTGCGCGTCGCTAAGTGTGCACAATCTCAATTGTTGTTGTCCAGGCGACTACACATCCCAGTTCGCCTCGCCTCAGCGACGCATCATGCGGCGCGTTTGTCCCAAGCCTCGAGTGGTAGTTCTGACTCCGCGACAAAAACGGCTTGCTGTCGATGAGATGAACTTTGCTGAGTTAAATCGCTAAATCTTGCTAGGTCAGTGTTACCGAAAGCTCGTCGCTGTCGAGTGTTGGACCGTCTCCAGATCAGCATCCTCGAACCGTTCACATGGGGTCTCAAACATACTGTACCAATCTGAGGTAATCGTCTGTAAGGACTGGTGAACGGATGGAAGAAGCTGCGTCGTGAAGGAAAGTATTCAGAGTCCTGCTAGCGCGAGTACGGCCTTCGAAAGATAGCCTTGCCGGCTTGCGAGTACGGAGGGTGTTCAATTCGGAACTGACGAGGTCAGCCGCGAGACAATCTGAGGCCGAGAACGAACCAGTAGACATGACGGCTTGTGCCAGTCCTAATGTGGTGAGCCAACCCGCATAGATTAGTACGGCGCCATCTGTCTCATTGAGTCCAGAGAGTTCCTCAATTGCAGCAGCGTGGAATGGTGCCGCATCAAGAGACAGAAAAAGATCAGCTATTTCGTCACGTGTGGCTCGAGAGAGAAGGCAGCGGCCGAGATGTGATAGGAGCGTCTCAGTCGGCCCCTCGAAGATGCGGAGAATGCGAGCGTCTCGATAGATTTTAGCTACAGGAGTCCCCTCATCGTAACCGCGGCCACCTAACAGTTGGACGCATTGATCGGCAACGAGGCCGCACCACTCCGAGGACAAAACCTTCGTTGCTGACGCAAGGTGGACGTTCGGTGCGCCCTGCGCTGAGACAAGTCGGCAGGATGCACCCAGCATTGCCTTCACGACTTCCCGTCGGAGTACCATCTGTCCAAATGACTGCTCGATATAGCTGTTCTCGATCATGCGCAGCTTGCCTAGTCGACGACGGCTTGCATATGAGGCTGCGACCTGAATAGCGCGCTCAAGGGCTCCAAGACCCATAGCAGCCACACCGATGCGCCCGCGGTTCATACTAGATGCTGCTGCTCCCCAGCCGTCTTGATCGCGAGAGAGCACGTAAGCGCTCGGCAGCTCGACATCGTGGAACTCTATTGTGTTTTGAATAATACCGCGCAGACCGAGTGTGCGATGCTCGTGCGTGACCTTTAGGCCCGGAGCCTGCCTATCAACTAGAACGCCAACGACCCGTCCTTTCGCATTGGGACCAGCGGCTCGCGCAAAACAAACGATCCAACGAGCCCAGTCAGCGAGGCCGATCCAGATTTTGCGGCCAGAGATACGAACTCTATCTTCATGCATGAAGGCCGACGCTTCTATATGTCGCGGGGCAGAGCCAGCTCCAGGCTCTGTTAAAGCGAAAGCGCAAAGGTCGCCGCGTGTTGCACCCCACATGACCTGCCTTTGTTCAGGGATGTGCGGTGCCGCTTCGATGCAGGGTAGTGCCAGAAAGTTATGGATCACGAGGGTAGAGGCAGCTGAGACATCGAAGGATGCGGTCGCGGAGACGAGGTCGATGGCCTCTTGCAAAGGAAGGGCTAACCCACCGTGCTCTGTTGGTGTAGTGAGCCCGAATAGCCCATGCCTTGCCAATACGCTGTGTAGGGTCGGAGGGAATGCCCGACGGTCATCCGCGTCTGCGAAATTCAAGTGACTCAGGTCATCGATCAAGCGGGAATATAAGGTAGTAGCTGCACCAAAGTCAGATGTGCGCTCCTGCGCCTCCTCGCATAAAGGGTAAGCTTGAGTGTACATATCCATAACGGCAGATTGATTGCGCGCGTGCGTTGTGACAATCATCTTCGTGGCTGGCTCGAATAGACATTGGTATAGTTGGGTGCGAGCGAAGCATATGCAGATTACCCAGATTGGGAGTCATCGTCAGGGCTGCGCGGCGGGCATCAAGATGCATCTTGCAGACTAACCCATCGAAGGCGTGTTCGCGGCCTTGCGATATGCTCCAGGGATTCGTTATTCGCCGACCGCCGCTGAGTTGATGATGTTCAAGTTCGTGATCGCCGCGTCAAGGATGGCGCCGGCTCAAAGGCACAGATCATTGCCGAAGCTCATTGCAGGTCTCAAATTCAATGATGGTATCGAGGTCATCCGTAACCGGCATGAGGGCCTCACCTCGCAGTGACGAAGCTTGTCTGCGATACAGGCTGGCAAGAGCTGATCGGTGGAGGTGGCGCGATGGCAAATGCCATGCTTGATGCCAGGCAGGAAGGTGACTCTTATCGCCGCGTTGAGGTGATCACTGGGGAGCGCCGGCGGCGACGGTGGACGAGCGAGGAGAAGGCCCGGATCGCGGCAGAGAGCTTTGAGGAGGGGGCGAACATCTCCGAGGTGGCGCGGCGCAATGGCGTCTCTCGCGGACTGCTCACGGTGTGGCGCCGCCAGGTAGCGGCGGCGCTGGCCGGCAAAGCCCAGAACTTCGTGCCTATCCAAATTGGCGCCGAGAGCGATGGCGGGAGGGTTGGCAAGTCCGAGTGTATTTCGCCGGTACAGACGAAGCCCGTGGAGATTGCCACGCCGCCGGCCAAGGTCTGTGGAGTGGTCGAGATCGAGGTGAACGGGGCGCGCATCCGGGTCGAGCCGGGGGTGGAACTGGCGACGCTTTCGGTGGTGCTATCGGCGCTTCGAGGGATCCGGTGATTGCTCTACGGTCAGACCTCAAGGTGGTGCTGGCGGCCCAGCCGGTCGACTTTCGTAAGTCGGTGCATACGCTGTCGGCGCTGGTGAGCGAAGCACTGCGCGCGAACCCATATTGCGGCGACGTCTTCGTGTTCCGCAGCAAGCGCATGGACAGAGTGAAGCTTCTGGCGTGGGACGGCAGCGGCATGGTGTTGGTAACGAAGTGGTTGCACCAGGGGCGTTTCACCTGGCCGCCGATCCGCGACGGCGTTGTGCATCTCAGTGCGACGCAGCTTGCGATGCTACTCGACGGGCTCGAGTGGACGCGTGTGTCGCCCAAGCCTGTGAAGCAGCCGGCCATTGTCGGCTGAGAAGTGAGGATTTCACTGGAGCATGGGTCGCACGGATGTATCGTCTGGTCATGGCGATTCGCCCCGACACTCTCCCGACCGATCCGGCAGCTCTGACCGAGATGGTGCTCGCGCTTGACGCTGAGAACGAGACGCTGCGCGTAGCAATGCAAACGTTCAAGGACATGATCTTCGGGAAGCGCTCGGAGCGGCTTGCCGCGCTCGTGGCCGAGCAGCTCGCGCTTGAGCTTGGCGATCTTGAGACCGACGTCACGCCGCCTGCAGCTGCCAACGACGATGCAGCTGCGGCAAAGCCGCCCGGCAAGCCACTGCGGAAGAAGGCGCGCCGCAACATCGGCGCGCTTCCAAAGCACCTGCCGCGCTGTGAGCATGTGCTGGAGCCGGAGGCGACCGCATGCCCGTGTTGCCAGGGCCAGCTTCACAAGATCGGCGAGGACGTCAGCGAGGTGCTGGACATCATCCCGGCGATCCTGCGGGTGCTGCGGACGGTCCGTCCCAAGTACGGCTGCCGCCGCTGCACCGATGGTGTGATCCAGGCGAAGGTGCTGCCGCGCCTGATCGAGAGCGGCATGGCTTCGACCGCACTCGTGAGCCACGTGGTAGTCTCGAAGTTCGCCTGGTATCTGCCGCTGTACCGACAGGTGCAAATTCTGGCCGGCCAGGGTGTCCATCTCGACCGGGCGACGCTTGCCGGCTGGGTGAAGCGTGCGGCCTGGTGGCTCAGGAGCCTCTATGCGCTTCAGCTGCGCACGATCCAGACCGCGCCGCGCCTGTTCTGCGACGAGACGCCGATGCCGGTGCTCGATCCCGGACGACATCGCCCGCGCATCTGCCAGTTCTGGGCGCATGCCATGGATGACCGGCCATGGGGCGGTCCCTCGCCGCCGGCGGTGGCCTACGTGTTCGCCGACGGCCGCGGCACGGCGGAGATCGCCAGACAGTTGATGGGCTTTTCCGGCATTCTGCAGGTCGACGGTTATGCCGCCTACAAAGCGCTCGCCCGCGATCATGGCGGCGCGATCCAACTCGCCTTTTGTCTCGTCCACGCCCGCCGCAAATTCGTCGAGGTGTATAAGACGACCCAGTCGCCGTTCGCGCGCGAAGTGATCGAGCGCCTGCAGGCGGTCTATGCCATCGAAGCAGAGATCCGTGGCAGCAGTGCCGAGCAGCGGCTGGCCAGCCGCGGCACCAGGTCCGCTCCATTGATGGAGGCGCTCAGGACGCGCCTGACCGCAATGGTCGGCCAGCTCTTCTCCCAATCGAAGCTGGCGGAGGCCATCAACTACGCACTCAATCACTGGGACGGGTTGACGCTGTTTCTCCGCGACGGCCGTGTCGAAGTTGACAGCAACACAGTCGAGCGTTCCATGCGCCCGATTGCGATGGGAAGACGCAACTCATTGTTCAGCGGCAGCGAAGGCGGCGCCGAGAGCTGGGCGATCCTGGCGTCGCTCGTGAACACGGCAAAACTCCATGAGCTCGACCCGCAGGCCTACCTGACCGATGTGCTGGAGCGCATCGTGTCCGGGCGAACCAAGAGCCATCAGCTGCACGAGCTGCTCGCCTGGAACTGGAAGGCGGCGCGCCGGCACACACCGCAGGCAGCGGCATGAGCCCACGTCGCCATAAGGCAGCATCGTCGATGGCGTCAGCCGCGATGTCGCTTGCGGAGCTCGAGCGATGGCTCCAGGATCGCGTCGATCGCCATCCTGCCGCCACCAGCATTCCCATGCTCGACGGCTATACCGCCGCGATCGTGGCCGGACCGGTGTCGATGAGCCCGCTCGATTGGATCTGCCCGCTGCTCGCGATCGATGCCGACGCTTTCAACCATGGCGGCACGCCGGAGTTCGCCGCGATCTCCGCCGTCGCGCTGCGCCACAACGACATCAGCAACACCCTCTCGACTGCCCCCGATCGGTTCGAGCCGATGCACCGGCGCGACCCCAGCGGCAACATCGATGCGCATCCCTGGTGCCAGGGTTTCTATGCTGCGATGCGGCTCAGACTGTCGGCGTGGGCGCCGTTGCTCGACGTCAACAACGTCAATCACGGCCTGCTGCTGCCCATCGTATTGCCTCACATATCGATGCTCCCGAGTGCGATGGGTTGCCTCATTTATTTTGCTCCCGGCTTGGGTTGAGGAGGAGGCCGGGTGCGGAGATGGCCGGGGTTTCGGAGCGCCCGGCCTCCTCCGCTGGCACCTGGCATATCATTGGGGTGTTGTGACCTCATACTCCGGAAGCGTTTCCTCCGTAGGAACGAACAGTAACGCGTTCGCTTGCTCGCTGCGCCAGGATTTAAGTCGACGTTGAAGCGTTCGAAGAAGCTTGTTCGGATAGGCTCCAGGATATTCCACCTGCAACCG
>NZ_JAGKJL010000144.1:0-5375 GCF_020329495.1 Bradyrhizobium australafricanum
GCCTCATTATAGACTCGACGTCGCGCCCGTCGGCCCTGGCGTGCGTCTTCCTGACCTCGAAGTAGGCGCATCGCATGCTTGCGATGGAATCCGGTGATGTCGACGAACTCGTCCAATATCCGCGCCTTCTTCGCGCGATCCGAACGCCGATAGCGCGCGCCTGCGGCCGCCGTCAGTTCCTTCCGCGTTGCCATGCTTAGCCACCCCATCTTCGCCCCCGCTCGTTCCCGATCCAAGGGAGCAATTTACGTGAGGCAACGGCTCAGCATCCGGTAACAATTAGGGCGAGGCAATGCGCCATCCTGCTGCATTGTCGCGACGATCAGGCCCGTCCGCTGCTCGGACCGCCACGAAGCGGTCGCAAAACCGAGGATTTCCTCCGTAACGCCTACCTCGATATCCCAGCCGTCGTCGAGGCGCTGCGCCAGCACTGGATGCCCATCCGCTACGCCCGCGACCGCTAATCATCGCGGACGTGGGAGCTCATACCGGTTACGGTCATCCAAGCGTCGGCGGACCACGCAGCCTGATCGTTACCCAACATCCCGCATAGAAACCAACGAACTCATCAGTGGTCAGCTCAAGTGCAGGACATTTCTCGCACACTTCGTGAATCGCTCAACGCGCAAGGCAAGTCCCAGGAAGTAGTCTTGGCCCCGTCATCGAGAACGAGATTGCAAACCTCGGTCGCAATTCGTTCGACTTCCCAAGCATCGCCTCTGTCGTGGCCTTGGCACGAGGCCCGCAACGCGGCTCGACGTCGCTCGAGGTGCTCAATGATTTCTGCGCGAGGCCGCGAAGGTTTCGTTTTGCTGGTGATCCCGGAGGGAAAAGATGGAGAGTAACGGTTCTCGCAGACGCGCGAAAGCTAGCCTTAGAGGGAGCTACTTTGCTTCCTAATCAGGTTCGCTCGGGTTGAGCGCCCTCGGTGATAAGATCGCGGCCGCAGTGCTTGCAAACAATCGCCTTCGGTTGAATGTATTCGGCGCAGAACGGACACGTTCTGGCTTTCCCTTCGTGCTTTTCCATCCAGGTAGGCCTGCTGTCACTGGTGTGCGTAGGCATCCCTACCAGCAGAACGAAAGCTAGCAACGGCGAGATAATCACCGCCAAGACAAACCAGCCCAGGCCGTTTCGACCTGGGGAATTAGCCGCGATGGCTACGATGATCGCAAAGATCACCCATCCACAATTGTTCCCATTGTCCGTTGCCCCTACGGGAGAAGGCGCAAGTCGTCCGCAACCAGCGGTAGAGGGTAGGTCGGGGGTTTTACGGGGGCTAGCTTGCCAATAGAATGAGATAAGGCGTATAACGGTAGTCATCCCCTAACGATGAGGCGACCAAGGAAAGCATTGCAGGCCCGCTCGGCTTCAGCGAACGTGTTGAAGGGCGATCCGGACACTTGAGCCGTAGGCATATTCAGGAAGTCGGGGCGATATGATGCAACAAAACCCGGCTCTCCATGCAAGCCGGGTCCGGTCTGGCTCTCGTTGCTGATGACGATGAATAGTCGTCGCTGCTCGCGATCCATATCTCCAGTTCAGCATCGACTTGGCGGAAGTGCAGGGCCATGTCGCCGTCCGGAGAGGCCAAAACTTGATCCTCGGACGGACGCTCAACCTGCTTTTGTGCGGTTGGCAGCTTCAGCTTCCCGCGCCAGCCGTTCTGCCTTTAGGCGGTCTCGATTATCGTGGAGCGCTTTTTGCTCTTTGGCGTAATCGGTCATGCCTTCCTTCGGCCTGACCGCTTTGAATATCTTGTGGGCTTCGCGCTCCGCAGCTGTCGTTGTACGCCGGTCTCGGTTGATCATTATTGACCTCCCACCTGGGCTCAACAGTCAACGCGCGGAGAGGCGTGTAGCGCGTCGATCTGGATGGGAAGGCGCGGCAATCTGGATGGCGAGTCAGTGTCGCGGCGGAGTGATGATTGCCGCGCAGATTGTCGCGCGCAAGAGTTTTGTTGAGCTCTGATTGTCGCGGAGCGTCAATCAGCGACAGTTTTGGGTGTCGCGTGCGAGGGCGGGCGTCCCGGACCGCGTTTTCGTTCGAGCGCGGTGCGCCTGCGATAGCTCTCGACGTTCATCTCAACGATGGTGGCGTGGTGAACGAGACGATCGATGGCGGCGAGCGTCATGGCGGGGTCCGGGAAGACCTTGTTCCATTCGCCGAAGGGCTGATTGGCGGTGATCAGCATCGAGCGGCGCTCGTAGCGTGCGCTGATGAGTTCGAACAGCACGCTGGTCTCGGCCTGGTCCTTGGTGACGTAGGCAAGATCATCGAGGATCAGGAGATCGAAGCGATCAAGGCGGCTGACGGCCGCCTCGAGGTTGAGCTCACGCCGCGCCACCTGAAGCTTCTGGACGAGATCGGTGGTGCGGGTGAAGAGGACACGCCATCCGTTCTCGATGAGGGCCAGGCCGATAGCTGCCGCCAAGTGGCTCTTGCCGCCGCCGGGCGGCCCGAACAGGAGCAAATTAGCGCCCTTGCCCAGCCAGCTGTCACCGGCGGCGAGCGCCATCACCTGCGCCTTCGAGATCATCGGCACGGCCTCGAAGTCGAAGCTGTCGAAGGTCTTCCCGGCTGGCAGCCGCGCCTCGACGAGATGGCGCTCGGTGCGCCGGCGACCGCGTTCGGCGATCTCGTGCTCGGCAACGGTGGCGAGGAAGCGGGCCGCCGGCCAACCTTCCTTGTCGGATTGCTCGGCAAATTGCGCCCACAGCACCTTGATGGCTGGCAGCCGGAGCTCGTTGAGCAACAGATTGAGGCGCGCGGTATCAACGGTGTTGGCCACGCTCATGCGTCACCTCCGATCTCGGCGGTACCGATGAGGCATTCGTAGGTGGCAAGCGGCGCGAGCTGCACCACGACGTTCGGCAGGTGGGCGGGGTCGGGAGCGAAGTGAGCGCGCAGCCGGTTGAGTTCGGGCAGTCGGCCGGCGTCAAGATCGGCCGTGAGCTGATCGGCGAGTTCGGCCTCGCAGCCGCGCTCATGAGCGAGCGCGAGAAGATCGACCATGATCCGGCAGGCCTTCTTGTCCGGCCAGCGCTCGCGCAATCGGTCGAAGGTTCTCCGATAGCCCTCGCGCGGGAACAGCCTGTCTCGATAAACCAGATTGAGAAGCGCCATTGGCTTGCGCCGCAGGGAATGGATCACGTGCCGATAATCGACGACCTGATCGTACTTGCCATTGGGATGCGGTCGCCCGCGCGGCAAGGTCAGGAGGTGCGTGCCACCGACGAACACGTCGAGGTGATCGTCATAGAGCCGCGCCCGCAGCCGGTGACCGATCAGGCGCGATGGCACCGTGTAGAACACCTTGCGTAGGGTGAAGCCGCCCGATGACGTCACGCGGACGATCACCTCTTCGTAGTCCGAGGTCCGGCGATCGGGCAGCTCCTGCAACACCACGCGCTCGCTATCGATTCGCTTGGCGTTGCGGGCGTTGCGGCGGCTGACGATCTCGTCGATGAAGCCGCGATAGGTAGCAAGATCGTCGAAGTCGACAGTTCCGCGCAGCAGCAAGGCGTCCGCGATTGCTCGCTTGAGATGACCGTGGGGCCCTTCGATCGAGCCATTCTCGTGGGCGACGCCTCGATTGTTGCGGGAGGGACGCATGCCGTAGTGGGCACAAAGGGCCTCGTATCGCTGCGTCAGATCGTCCCGTGCATCGCGATCGAGATTGCAGAATGCGGCCGACAGGCTGTCGGTCCGATGCTCCCGCGGCGCCCCACCGAGCGACCAGAGAGCGTTCTGCAGGCCTTCGGCCAGGGCAACGAAGCTCTCGCCGCCAAGCACGACGTGGGCGTGCTCGAACCCGCAATAGGCCAAACGGAAGTGATACAGACGATGATCCAGCGGCGTGTTCGCGATCGTAACACCCAACTCGCCCATGTCGGTGAAGTCGGAGAGGCCGAGCTGGCCGGGCTCGTGGGTTTGGCGGAAGATCACCTCCTGCTCCTCGCCGTGGATCGCCCGCCAGGCACGGATACGACGTTCCAGGGTACGACGGATACCGGTGCCGAGATCAGGATGACGTCGGAGCATCTCCTCGAAGACCGCCACCGGGCGTAAGCCAGGTGCCGCCTTCAGGATCGGGACGATCTCGGTATCGAACACGTCGCTCAGCGGGTCGGGTCGTCGCCGGCCGCGGGGAGCCTTCTTTTGCGATGGAAGTCGGGGATCTCTCTCGATCCGATAGGCGGTCGACGCACTGAATGACGCCTTGGCCGCCGCCACTGGCGGGCTATCGGTCTGACGGTACTTCATGTAGAGCCTCATTTGGTGATCTGTGATGTGTCGGCCGGGCAAGCGAGTGATTCCTCTTGGCGGAAGAACCACTTGCATAACCTGCCGGCCGCGATCACCAGTCGGCGCGGTCCCTCGCGGATCGCGCCGACGCCGGGCTCGTAACTCCGGTCGGGCTACGCCCTCCCTACGTCACGAGCCCGGCGAAACTCTCTCACCTTGATTGGGTTCTTCCGCATATTTGGTGCAGAGCGCTGGATTCACGAGCCGCATGAATGCGGGCATAAGGTCGGAATCGCAATCGACGCCCGTGATTCGCCTTGCACCACGCCTTCCGCTCGCTGGTTTCCCCGAGCTTTCGATTTTCCAGGTTCTTCCCCAAGCGGACAAGGTCGTGCTTGTTGCTCGTCCGAAGTCGACGGTCTCGCTCTGTCCCTGTTGCGACTTCCAGACAGGTCGCGTCCATAGCCATTACGTGCGCCGCTTGAGCGATCTGCCGTGGCAGGGGCGGGTCGTCGAGATCCGGCTCCATGCGGGACGGTTTCGATGCGTGAATTCGCAATGTGCGCGTCGGATATTCGCCGAACGGCTGCCGGCAACGGTACAACCGAAAGCAAGGCGCACAACCCGCCTCGGCGAGAGCCAACTGGCGATCGGTTTTGCGGTCGGCGGTGAGCCTGGCTCGCGCCTGTCGCGCAAACTGGCCATGCCAGTCAGCGGCGACACCTTACTGCGAATGATTCACTCGGCTCCCTTGCCGGATTTCGTTGCCCCGACCGTCATCGGCATCGACGATTGGGCTTGGCGTCGTGGTCAGCGATATGGAACGGTCATCTGCGATCTGGAACGTAATTGTGTTCTTGATCTGCTTCCCGACCGTAACGCCGACAGTGTTACGCGTTGGCTGAAGCGCTGGCCAGGGATCAAGGTTGTGGCCCGCGATCGTGCGGGACTTTATGCCGATGGTGCACGTCGTGGTGCACCCGACGCGGTGCAGGTGGCGGACCGCTGGCATCTGCTCAACAGTATGGGTGAAGCCATGCGCCACGCAGTCGGTCGCCATCGTTACAACGTAGCCGCTGCCGTGCAGATCATGGCGTCCACCCAAAGAGAGCCGATCGACCGTGCAC
>NZ_JAGKJL010000145.1:0-5338 GCF_020329495.1 Bradyrhizobium australafricanum
ATGCTCCATCGGCTGAAGCGCCGGAACACGCTGTTCCAATCGCCGAAGACCTCCGGGAGATCGCGCCAGGGAGACCCCGTACGCACGATCCACAGCACTCCTTCAACAAACATTCGGTTGTCGCGCCCGGTCGAGCCCTTCTGATCGGGCCGCCCTATGATCAACGGCGCCATCCGCTCCCACGCCGCGTCGCTCAATACCAAACGGTCCATCACACCCAAGGCGGCCTCCCCAAAAGCAGCCTTGAATCTGATTTGCTCCTAAAAGGGAATCCTTAGAGTCCACACCACCTAGCGCATGCCCGTGACCCGATAAAGATGTCGCGCCGCCGACTTGTGTAGGGGTTTGCGGCGAGCGCGTGGATCGGTCCCGGTGCATCGATGCGCAAAGTGAATGGATTCGATCAGTTCGACTTCGCATTCTCGGCCGACGCCGCCGGTGCGCCGCCGGGCGTGCCTGCCGCAGCATCGGGCGCCGCCGCGGGCCGTGCGGCTCCTCCGCCGGTGAAGCGCTCGATCACCGAGCGCACCGCGTCGCGGGTCTTGCGATCCTTCACCGCATCAAGCAGCGGAGCGGAGGCCGGCGAGCGGCGGATCAGGCTTTCCGGATCGGGGAAGATCAGCGGATCGTCCCACGGGCCCTGGATCACGAAGGGCAGATCGAAACCGTTGCCGCCGGCCGATGCCGAGGTCAGGCTGGCGACGCCCTTGAGATCGTATTCGCGCGACGGCACCGAGGCCGTGCCGGTCAGCGTGATCTTCGCCGTGGGGCTTTCGACATGAATGTCGTCAGCGGTCGCGACGCCGTCGGCGAATTTCACCGAGATGCTGAGATTGTCGTAGGGCGTCGAGCCGGAGCGGAAATTGCCGCCGCCGGACAGCGGCCGCTTCTCCAGCCGCTTCAATAGCTGCTCGACATTGAAGCCCGCGATCGCGCCGTCATGCCCGTTCAGCGTCGCGGTGCCGTCGAGCGACGACGCGAGCCCGAACGGGCTCGAGCCCGAGGCGGTCAGCGAGACGTTCAGGTTGCCGCGGCCGGACAGCTTGTTGATGCCGAACAATTCGCTGGCGCAGGCCTGCAAATCGACATCGGTGAACTGGAATTGCGCCCTGACGTCGGCGACCGCATCCGAGCGCGCGATCGCGAACGAGCCCTTGGCGATGCCGCCATACATCTGCGCCTCGCCGACGCTGAGCGCCAGCGCGCCTCCGCGCAGATTGGCGCCGAACGCGGTGCGGCCGAGCTTGGACGGGCCGACCGTCACCTTGGCCGCCGACAGGCGCATGTCGAGATCGGTCGACGACAGCGAGGACAGGTCGAACAGCTGCCTGTTCCAGTCGCGCTGGCCGCTGGCCAGCAGGCGGAACGTCGAGATGTAAGGCGTGAAATCGAGATTGCCGGCGGCAAGCGTCGCCTGCAGCGTCTGCCGGCCGTTATTGGCGTAGGTCATCACGCCCTCGGCGACGTTGCCGTCGAGCTCGACATTGACATTGGTGAGCGCGACCGAGCCGCCGACCACATTGGCGCGGGCCTTCAGCGCGAAGCGGCCGAAGCCGCCACCGCCGCCGGGCGGGGCCTGGCCCATCCAGCGCAACGCGTTGCGCAGCGACGGTGAGTCCATGGTGGCGACGCCTTCCATCATCAGGCTGGTGCGGTTGGCGACGGTTCCGTCGAAAGCAACCTTCAGCGGCGCGCTGGCGAGCCGTGCCTTCAGGCCGGAGCGGTCGCCCGATAACAGCGCGACGAAGTCGCTGGCGCTGATCGAGCCGTCGACGCGTTCGCCGCGCCAGTCGAACTGGCCGGTTGCGGCGAAGGAGCGCGAGATCGAGGGCCAGGCCAACGACAGGTCGATATCGCCGAGCTGCTCGGAGATGTTGTTGGTGCCGTCCTGGTAGTTCAGCTCGCCGTCCTGGATCCGGATTTCGGAGAACGACACCTGGTTCTCGGCGCCGGGCGTCATCGCCTTGGCGATGGTCTCGACGAACGGCGTCCAATTGCTCTCGCCAGCGCCGTCGCGGACCACATGGATATGCGGACGGAGCATCATGACGTCGGCAATCTCGAACCGCCGCAGCAACAGCGGCAGCAGGCGCAGATTGGCGGTCAGCACGTCGACCTGGAGGGCGGGGCCGATGGTATCGGCGCCCTTCAGCCCGACATTATGAAAGGAGACGTAGCTGCCCGGAAAAACCGAGACGTCGATCGGACCGTTGACGACGAGCTCGAGCCCGGTCACGGCGCGGATCTGCGCCTCCACCGCGCGCTGCAGCGCGTCCCGGTTGAGGAACCACGACGTTCCGACCAGCCCGACCAGCGCCAGGCCGAAAAGCGCCGCGATCGGCATCCCCAGGCGCTTAATTCCTTGGGCCATCGTCAATGACATATCCGGGTCGGGTTGAATTTTGTCGGGTCGTCGTCGAACACAGCGGGCTCTCGCCGGAGGCCCCTGCCAACCCACGCAACTTGAAGGGTTTTCTTGTCGCTTTCAAGGCCATGTTGCTGCCGCGGGCCGCCGCCCGTCGCCGCACCGGGCCGTGATTGACGCATTGCGAAGATTTCGCCTAATAATCCGCTTTGCCACAGCCGTTCCGCGCCCTCCATCAGGTATTCGCTGCATGAACAAAGTTTATCCCGACGCCAAATCGGCACTCGATGGTCTCCTCAAGGACGGCATGATGATCATGTCGGGCGGCTTCGGCCTCTGCGGCATCGCCGAGACCCTGTCCGACGCGATCCGCGAGTCCGGCGTCAAGGGCCTCACCGTCGTCTCCAACAATGCCGGCGTCGACGGCATCGGCCTCAGCCGGCTGCTGGAGACCCGCCAGATCAAGAAGATGATCTCGTCCTATGTCGGCGAGAACAAGCTGTTCGCCCAGCAGTACCTCGCCGGCGAGCTCGAGCTCGAGTTCAACCCGCAGGGCACGCTGGCCGAGCGCATCCGCGCCGGCGGCGCCGGAATCCCGGCCTTCTACACCAAGACCGGCGTCGGCACGCTGATCGCCGAGGGCAAGGAAGTGAAGGAATTCGACGGCGAGAAGTACATCATGGAGCGCGGCCTGTTCGCCGACGTCGCCATCGTCCATGCCTGGAAGGGCGATACCGCCGGCAACCTCGTCTACCGCAAGACCGCGCGCAACTTTAACCCGATGATGGCGACCGCCGCGAAGGTCACCGTGGCCGAGGTCGAGCACCTGGTGCCGGCCGGCGAGATCGATCCGGACCACATCCACACCCCCGGCATCTTCGTCAAACGCATCGTCGAGGTCGGGACCGGCAAGAAGCGGATCGAGTTCCGCAACACCCGTCCGCGGCCCGCCGCCTAAAACCCATTTCTTCAGGAGAGCCACATGGCCTGGACCCGTGAACAGATGGCCGCCCGCGCCGCCAAGGAGTTGCGCGACGGCTATTACGTCAATCTCGGCATCGGCATTCCGACGCTGGTCTCGAACTACATCCCCGACGGCATCGACGTCAGCCTGCAGAGCGAGAACGGCATGCTCGGCATGGGCCCGTTCCCCTATGAGGACGAGGTCGACGCCGACCTGATCAACGCCGGCAAGCAGACCGTGAGCGAGCTGCCCTCGACCAGCTATTTCTCGTCGGCCGATTCCTTCGGCATGGTGCGCGGCGGCCATATCGATCTGTCGATCCTCGGCGCCATGCAGGTGGCGCAGAACGGCGACCTCGCCAACTGGATGATCCCCGGCAAGATGGTGAAGGGCATGGGCGGCGCTATGGACCTCGTCGCCGGCGTCAAGCGCGTCGTGGTCGTGATGGAGCATTCCGCCAAGGACGGTCCGAAGCTGCTCAAGCAGTGCAACCTGCCGCTGACCGGCGAACGCGTGGTCGACATGGTCGTCACGGATTTGGCGGTGTTCACCATCGACAAGCACGGCAAGGACGGCATGGCGCTGATCGAGCTCGCCGACGGCGTCACGCTCGACGAGGTCAAGGCCAAGACCGAGGCCGAATTCCGCGTCGCGCTGAAGAACACCTGAGATGATCGGCGCGGGACGATCCTCGATCCGTCCCGCACGATCCGATGACGCCGGCTTCATCGCCCGCATTGTCCTGGCCGCGCAGCGCGGCCCGTTGCCGCGCGGCTGGTTCGACATCGCGCTCGACCGGGGCGAGGCGGAATGCTTGGCGTTCGTGACACGGCTCGCGGTGGCGCGGGTGCGGTCATGGTATCACGTCGCCCATTTCCTGATCGCTGAAGTCGATGGCGTGCCGGCCGCCGCGCTGTGCGCGATGCCGGCATCCGGAACTGTCGTCGCGGCACGTGCGGCGATCGAGGAAGTCGCAGCAGAGACCGGCATGGACGCCGATGCCATCGTCGCGCGCGGCGGCTATGCCCGTAACTGCTGGGTACAAGGCGGCGAGGGCGACTGGCTGATCGAGCATGTCGCCCGACAAGCGTCCCATCGCAGCGGCGGTCTGGTGCAGGACTTGATCCGCCGCGCACTCGCCGACGGCAAGGCGGCCGGTTACACGCAGGCATCGATCTCGTTCCTGATCGGCAACGACGCCGCTGAACGTTGCTACGCCAGGGCCGGCTTCACCTTCGCCGAAGAGAAGCGCGACGCCGCCTTCGAAGCGCTGACCGGCGCGCCCGGCTTTCGCAGATTTGCGCGGGCGATGTGAGTGGGGCGGTACGCGGCCACATACTCCGCTGTCGTCCCTGCGAAAGCACTAGGGCATTTACACATCTCTTCGAGGCTAGAAAACCGACTCATCATCAAGGGGTTAGCTACTAGGCGAGAGCCGAAATCGGCGGGCGCAACCCTAGTGCAGATGAGTAAGTTCT
Organism: Bradyrhizobium australafricanum; assembly: GCF_020329495.1. NCBI lineage: Bacteria > Pseudomonadati > Pseudomonadota > Alphaproteobacteria > Hyphomicrobiales > Nitrobacteraceae > Bradyrhizobium > Bradyrhizobium australafricanum. Next base: position 4,808 of record NZ_JAGKJL010000145.1, read on the forward strand.
CTGCGGTTTTCGGCCAACTCTTTGAGAAGACTCCGGAAAGACTGCGGAGGATATGTATATACGCTAGGACCGATCGACATTCAGGATTCCCAAGCGGTTTGATCGCTGATTCATAGAGTTCCGTGATTCGAGACACGGAGCAGATGGTGGCGGCGAAACGATATGAGCTGACGGAGGCGCAATGGGCGAGGATTGCGCCACTGCTGCCGGGGAAAGCTGGCGACCCGGGACGGACGGCTGCGGACAATCGACTGTTCGTCAACGGATGTTTGTGGGTTTTGCGATCGGGCGCACACTGGAGCGACCTGCCGGAACGGTACGGCAAGTGGAAAACGGTGCATCAGCGCTTCAGCCGCTGGTGCCATGCCGGCGTCTGGGAGCGCGTGTTCGCTGCTCTGACCGCCGATCGCGACAACCAGTATCTGATGATCGACAGCACCATCGTTCGCGCCCACCAGCAGGCGACGAGCGGAAAAGGGGGGCCAAAGATCAGGCGCTGGGGCGTTCCCGAGGTGGACTGACCACCAAGAT
>NZ_JAGKJL010000146.1:0-4721 GCF_020329495.1 Bradyrhizobium australafricanum
CCGCTTCAGCCGCTCGGGCGACTTGAACGGCTTCACCCCGCCCGCCGCAATATAATCCTTCACCGTGTGATGGCTGCAGCCCAGCTGGCGCGCAATGCGCTTCAGCCCCCATCCGCACGCCCTCAGGCGCAACATCTCCGCCACGTCATCCGGCGTCTTCATCACCTGCCCCCGTGGATCACTCCACGACGAGCCTCTAGTGATTCGTTCCTGCTTCATTCGCTCTCTCCTCGGCTAATCCAAGGAGGGGGCAATTCCTCATGGCGCCGAGGGGGCAGTTTTCCATGGCGCGCGACAGGGAAAGCGTATTCAACACCATCCATGCGACCGGAACTGAATATCCCCCAGGCAGTGCCATTCCGGCATTTAAATATGCATGTCAGCGAATCTGCCCAAAGAAACGGCCCCAGCGAGGGGTCCAGCTGGGGCCTAGTTTAGACTTTATTTTGTCGGGCGCGCGTGAGCAACCCCTAGCGGCAACCACGCGAATGGACCGCATAAGCATGGTACCGGACATAGTTGCCCGGACAACTGCATGCCCGCGCATGGGCCTATGCTTTAATTCCTGCAATGGGTTCCAAGAAACGGCCCCAGCGAGGGGCCACATCGCCGGGGCCTGGTCTTCCGTTGGTGTTGTCCAATGCCATGGGGGGTAGCGTGGACACCCCGGTAACCGTCCCAGCGCCGGCCTGTTCCAAAATCCGCCTTGGTTCTCTGGCTAGAAACAATCCGCCCAGGCATCGCTTTACGGTTATGCAGCCCGCTACCGAAATTCATCTGGTTCGCGTGACGACCGATGACGGTGAGGTCCAAATCTGGCTCGCCGCGACCTCGCGCGAAGAAGCTGTTGATCGAGTGCTGGAAGAAATCCCGGAAGGATGGGCTGTTAGCCTAATTCAGCGACAGCTTGCCACCGAGCACATCCCGGCGCTCAACATGGCCGCCGGAGAAGTGCGTAGGCACTTGGTGTCCTAAAGAAACGGCCCCAGCACCCTTGGAGGTGATGCTGAGGCCGTTCCTCATTCCAGCCTTGCCGAGCCGCCGATGCAATGATTAGGCGCCCCTCTGGGCTCAGTAAATTGTCCTTGATGAAACCGCCGTGCCCAGTGTTCGCATCATCGAATCAAAGCGTGAGCCAGTCAACTAACTTAGGTGAATTAAAGGTAACCAAATCGTCCGGATACTTAACGGTTGGGGTGTCCTTCCCGTCTCCGAGCGTCCTAATTAGGACAACACCAAGGACAGTCCCTCAACCGAGGCGGCCTTACTCTAAAACGCGACAAAGAAAAAACCCAACAGCAATAGGGTGAGCAAAACGGACACTCCAGCTGCCGTCTTTAGAGCGTTGCTGGGCTCTGCAGATCGGTTCATGTCGTGGACCGCTGTCCGGGAGAGCGCAGCCATTCCGCCATACGCGCTCCCATGTCCGCCTGTCGCGCCAGCTTCAGCAGGGCTTCCTTCTGGACACCTGGGTTCGATGCGCTTGCCCGCTCGCGTAGCTCTTTGGCTCGTTTTTCAAGCCGCGCTTCAAGCGTCTCCGTTTGCTTTACGCGGTGTCGAATTGATCCCATGCCGACTCCCTGTCAGTCTCCTTGACCGGAACGGGGACTCTAAATGTCGGCCTAGCGTAACGTTCCTATTTCGAGTCGATCATTGCGCGCTCGACTTCGTCGGCGAGTGCTCGGTGATGCGCTGCCAGTTTGGCGAACAGCGCTTTCTTTGCCGCGTTGGTCGCGAGCTTGCTGATTAGTTCGCACTCTTCCGCCTCGACAAGAAGCTTCTCCAAGTGCGCTCGCATGTCCTGCATTGGTGCCTCCCCGCCATTCGGTTGTGGCCTGCGGAGTCGATTTTAGCGTGCGCCAAAAGAGCTAGGAACTCCGTTCTTCCCACGGAGAACCCCGGTAATCCATATGCGCTATGGATTGAGAACGAATCGGGGACCCAGGATATTCATCGGGCCAGTCTACTTCGCAGGCAGTCGCACCGGCCCGGCGAGGAACCTGTACGTCGGCACCCGAACCGATTTCCAACTTTCCAGCGTCGCCCCGCAGAGGGAGCATTGGAAGCTGCCGATCTCGCAGGTCGGAGCGACAGACTCCGTGCGTTCATAAACCGCTCCGCACTGGCAGGTTCGATGATGAGATTCCATTCCCGCTTATGAGCCTGAAAACAAAAACAAGCCACCTTCAACTAGGCCACTAACGCTGGAAATCAGTACCGGAATTCGGGAGCCATTCAATCTGGTTCGGCTAACCAAGCATGACGCTGAGCACCAGCACCACGGCCGCAATACTTAGAAATCCGACGATCAGAGAGTCCGGTCTCGGCAATCTTCTGTCATAGCTTGCCTTCACGACACCGACAACCCGACCGAGATTCAACGTCGAAATTGCTACTTGTTCCATTAAAGAAACGGCCCCAGCGACCGCACAAGCTGGGGCCAGTGTGTAGCTGGGCGTCTCAGTGCCTGTAGCGGTGCGGCACCGAACACGGCGACCAATGCCAACGCTTGCGCTTCGTTCCTACTCATAAAAGAGGCCCCAGCATCCGGATCAATGCTGGGGCTAAGTCGGATTCGCCGAGCCGCTGCCCGCCGAGAAGCAGCGGTCGTCGTTATCAGGGCCCAAAAAATACGAAATGAAAATTACGTGCCCCGTTGCTGGGAGCCTCCCAAATGAGGGGCGGCTCCGGAAATAACGCTTGTGAATCTCGGGGGATAAAATTGCCGCTTTTTCCCTGAACGCCCGGCGGGCTAGGAACCATCGAAACGGGATACGCGTATATTGGTGCTTCTGGCCAGCCAAGGTGCCCCCCGACTGCCAGAGGAAAACCCGTATCGCTCGGGTTGGCGGCCCCTTGTTTGGGGCCGTTTTCAGTTCGCCGCGGAAGCCAAGGGATGTTTGTCCAAAGTTGATCGCCACGATTCACATAGTTCAATGCCGAGTACACCATCCTGCGAGCTAATCGACGAGCTCCCGTTTGATTGGTGGATGGTTGCAATGGAATTTATTGGACGCCCGATGCGAGGCCGATTCCGAGCCGCCCGAAAGATCGCTGCCGAGACAGGACGCCGCGTAACCGTGCGGAAAGAAGACATGCAAATCATTGGGACTATATCCGCGCCCACGACCCATTAGATCCGAGCCGAGCCGCGAGGCCGGTCATCTAAGTCCTTGCTCCGGGAAATATTCAGGCCTACGCTCGATCCTGTACGAGCAGTCCAGTTATTCGGAGCCGGCAATGCTTGTTTACCGTCCAACCAACTTGCAGATTGAGATCGAACGACTGCGCAGGTCAGCGGACAATCTCCTCGCCCAAGCCAACGCTGCGCTGCGATTGCCCAAGCCCGACACGTTTCTGGGACGAAGTCACCATGAGCCGATTCCGCTTCCGAACGGGCGCGATTTCGGGATCGAATTAGCACCGGTTGATTGCTGCCGACCAGGCCCTAACTCCGAGCCTTCCCGGCACAGGAACTGAGCCGACGATCGACGCGCTTGCGGCTGACGGCCACCGATACAAAAGAGCGGGCTGTTTACGACTCGCGAAACGGTTATGGCCGCCCACCGAAGTTCGGAGCGAACCAATGCCCACCCTCGAATTCCTCCGTTCGGAGATCGAGCGCACGCGCGTGCAGGTCAGCCGCCAGCGCAAGGAAATCCTCCAGCTCCAGAGAGCCGGCATCCCTACCAGCTCGGCTGAAGCGCTACTCCAACGGATGCTCGACAAGATCGATGCCCTCTGCACCGACAGAGACAGGATGAAGGCTCAGCTGCCGAAGCCGAAGGGACGCGTACTCGGAGGCCGGAAATGGTGAGCGAGCGCCCGCAGTGGTTCGACTTCAAAGAAAAAGAAGTAGTCGTATCGGCTACTGATCGATTCCGTTGAAAAAGGCCGGCGGTATTCCGCTGTAATAGCTGGGCCGGCGAAGAGATCGAGGGGGTCCCTATGCGGGTCTTGCTATAGGCATCGCGATCAGCTTGGCCATCTTCCGGAGGTTTTGCGCGGTGGCTGCGAGAGTGAACTCATCGCGAGCGCCGTTTGGGCCTCGTAATCGTAAATGGTCGAGCTTGAGAATGCGCTTGAGGTGCGCAAACAGCATCTCGATCTTCTTCCGCAAGCGGCGTGAAGTACGGCCCTCCCATGATCGTGCTATCTCCCGCGCCATATCGCGAGCGCCCTCGTAGATCGAGCGAGACACTTTGCGGACGGAATCCTTGGGGCAGCAGCGAGCCTTCAAGGCGCAGCCGGTGCAATCGTACTTGCTCGCCCGGTAGAGCATCGTTGCGCCATCGTTCACCAGTGTTCCGGTTGTGGTCAGCATCTTGCCACCGGGGCAGGTATAGAGGTCGCTGGTGTGGTCATAGGTGAAGTCCTCGCGCGAAAAGGTCCCGTCCGCGCGGGCCGACTTGTCGAACACCGTCACATGCGGCTCGATCCCGTGCTCGTAAACCAACCAGCCGAGCATCTCGGCCGAGCCATAGCCGCTGTCGCCGAGCAGCCGGGTGGGGTAAAGGTCGAACCGTTCGAGCGAGCGCTCAATCATGCGCTTGGCAGCCAACACCTCCGCCTGCCGGATCGCCGTTGTCGCTTCGACATCGACGATTATCGCGTTCTTGACGTCGACCAGGTAGTTTGTCGAGTAGGCAAAAAAGGCTTGGCCGCCGTGCGCGCCCGTCCAGCGCGCCGCCGGATCGGCAGGCGACACGAACTTCGGGGTG
>NZ_JAGKJL010000147.1:0-4547 GCF_020329495.1 Bradyrhizobium australafricanum
GAACGCGTGCGGATCAGGTGTCTTCATCACCAGCGCGGTTGCAACGATCGGACCGACCGAGGGGATCTCAGCCAGGCGCCGGCCCGTGGCATCGCCGCGGTGCCAGGCCATCAGCTTGGCCTCAACCGCCTCCAACTCACCCTCGAGCCTGGCGCGCTCCCGGCCCAGCACCACAAACAGCTCGCGCGCCAGAACCGGAAGCGTCTCGTCCTGCGCAATCCGCGCCAGCAGTGGTTCGATCGCGTCCAGTCCCTTGGGTGCGATCAGGCCATACTCCGCCGCATGGCCGCGTATCGTATTGGTCAGCTGGGTGCGCCGGACGATCAATCCGTCGCGGACACCCATCAGCATCAGCGCGGCCTGCTGCTCGGCCGTCTTCACCGGCACGAAGCGCATGCTCGGCCGGCTCATCGCTTCACACAGGCCTTCTGCATCCCGCCCGTCATTCTTGTTCCGCATCACGTAGGGTTTAACCAATTGCGGTGCCATCAGCTTCACCTCGTGACCGAGCTTGGAAAGCTGACGCGCCCAATGTTGCGAAGCCCCGCAGGCCTCCATCCCGATCACGGTCGGCGGCAATTTGGCGAAGAACTCCAGCACTTGTTTGCGCGACAGCTTCTTGCGCAGCACCACCTGCTCCGCCGCATCAACCCCATGCAGCACAAAAATATACTTCGACGTATCAATCCCAATGCGGATAATCTGGTTCACGGACGGCTCCCTTGTATGAGATCTAGCTAGACAACCTCATTCTGGCACACTGATGCCGTAGGGGGCCGTCCACACCATCAACCACCGCATTGGATTGTGAAAGGGATCGTGGCCGCAACGTCGCGCAACAATTGAGATTTGGGGTAATGGGTCCTGGCTTTCGCCAGGACGACGGTGGGGATGGACCGCAATTTAAGATGTCAAACAGCGCGGTGCGGCGAAACAGAAGTCGTGATTTGCGACCCTTCCTGGAGAAAGGAAGAACGCTAGCTCGCGCCACATCCACCGCCGTCGTCCCGGCGAAGGCCGTGACCCATACGCCGCAGCGGGTGTTGTGAATGGGACTCGTCGTCTCAGCATCGTTCAACAACCAGCATTTGTGGTTATGGGTCCCTGCTTTCGAAAGCAGGGACGACACCCAATATGGGCCGTCGTATGTGAGTCATACATCCGCATCCTCGCGACGCGAGGCGCATTCGGATAAAACGAAATATCTTCGCGGGCGAGGATTGACAAGTTTTTGGTGAGTTGCCCGTCGTGTCGTACCAGCAACCCCCATCCTACGCAGTCACGAGGCGCCGCGCGCGCTTTGCTGCAGGCCGCGGCTTGAGCGCAGTGTCGGCCGCGCCAAGCACGCGTCCATCCTGCGAATAGAGCGCGAGCTTCTTCACCGGCTTGCCCTTGTCGCGGTCGACCAGGGTGGTCGCGATCTCGTCAGGATGCTCGTCGAATTCCTCGGTCCATTGCCGCAGCGCCACCAGGATCGGAAAGATGCCTTGGCCCTTCGGCGTCAGGACATATTCCTGATAGGCGCTGCCGTCGGAGGCGGGGACCGTCTTCAGGATGCCGCGTTCGACCAGCGTGCGCAGCCGTGTGGCAAGGATGTTCTTGGCAAGCCCGAGGCTTGCCTGGAATTCGCCGAAGCGGCGCCGGCCGAGGCTGGCGTCGCGGATGATCAGCAGCGACCACCAGTCGCCGAACACGTCGAGCGCGCGTGCGACGGGACAGCTGTCGCCTGCAAGGCTGGTTCGTTTCACCGGCTGTCTCCAGGAATTTGGGCCATCACGACCTTGTGTGGTTGCAATATTAAACCGTTAGCCCTAGCTAGGCAACGAAGTTTAATAATGCAACCAACTGGAGGCGGACATGAGACTGGCGAACAAGACGGCGTTGATCACCGGCGGCAACAGCGGCATCGGGCTCGCGACAGCGAAGCTGTTCGTGGCGGAGGGCGCCAAGGTCGTCATCACCGGGCGCAACGAGGAGACGCTTGCGGCGGCATCCAGGGAGCTCGGGCCGAACGCGCTCGCGGTGGCGGCCGATGCCACCGACGTCGCGGCGCTGGAAGCCGCGGTGAAGCAGGGCGCCGAGAAGTTCGGCAAGTATGACGTGCTGTTCGCCAACGCCGGCATTCCCGGCCAGACGCCGGTGGGCGGCACCACGCTGGCCGCATTCGAGAATGTGATCCGGACCAATCTCACCGGTGTGTTCTTCACGGTGCAGGCGGTCGCGCCGTACCTCAACGACGGCGCATCGATCATTCTCAACGGCTCGGTGATTTCCGTGCTCGGCAATCCCGGCTACTCGGCCTATGCCGCGAGCAAGGCCGGCGTGCGCGCGATGGCGCGGGTGATGGCGTCAGAATTCTCGCCGCGCAACATCCGCGTCAACGTGGTGGCGCCGGGCGCGGTGCGCACGCCGATCTGGGGCGCGGCGATCGCGACGCCCGAGGCCGAGAAGATCTTCGAGCAGCGGATCGGCAAGACCACGCCGCTCGGGCGGATCGGCGAGCCCGATCACATTTCAAAGACCGTGCTGTTCCTGGCGTCCGACGACGCCGCGCATGTGCAAGGGCAGGAGCTGTTCATCGATGGCGGTGCAACGGCATCACCGGCGGGCGCACCGATCTACCGCGGATAGAGCCTTTCCGTTCCGATTAAATCGGAACGCGGCTCTGGTTTTATTTTGACGCGTTTTCTTCACGCGAACCGGTATCCACTTCGCTCGAAAACGCTCTGGTTTGTTTCTCATTGTATCGAACGGCCGGTGTGAAGCGTTTCATACCGGCCGGTTTCGCTTGCGACTATCATCGCGCGCATTGAACCTTTGGCGTACTGCCCGGACTCCTGATTGGGCGGGGAATTTTTCACCACGGAATCATTTGGAGTGCCGCCATGCCGAAAGCAGCCCGCATTTCGACGTCGATCCCGGTTTCGCCCGCATCCGAAAGTTCAGATACGACGCAGTTCGTGACGGTCGCGCTGTTCTCCGGCATCGGCCTGTTGATTTCGCTGGTCGCCGTCATCCTCGGCATACAGGGCGTCTGGTTCTGAGTTCCTCCACCTGAACGGCCTGCCGCCGCCAAGCGACGGCAGGCGCTTTGAATCACATCAGGCTGCGTTCAGATTGCCGGCGGCCTGCAGCGCGCCCGCAACCGCCTTTTCGCGATGCTCGGGGCCAACCTGGATGCCGTCGGCGGGGATGAACTCGACATTCCTGACGCCAATGAAGCCGAACACGCCGCGCAGATAGGTCTCGAGGTGCTCGAGCGCGGCCATCGGCGTGTCGGCGCCGTAATATCCGCCGCGCGAGATCGCGATGATGACGCGCTTGTTGCCGGCCAGTCCCTCGACGCCGCCGGCGCCGTATTTGAAGGTCTTGCCCGCGACGAGGATGCGGTCGATCCAGGCCTTGAGCTGGCTCGGAATCGTGAAATTGTACATGGGCGCGCCGATCACGACGATGTCGGCCGCGAGGAACTCGTCCAGCACGGCCTGGCCGGTCGCGATGTCATCGCGTACCGACGGATCCGGCGCCGCGCCCTGGCTGGCGGCGAGGTGCAGGCCGGAGAGGTGGGCGAGCGGGGTCTGGCTGAGATCGCGATAGCTGACGACGAGGCCCGGATTGGCCTGGCGCAGCCGCTCGACGGCGGCGGCGGAGACCTGGCGGCTGACGGAGTGGGGGCCGAGGACCGAGGAGTCGATGTGCAGAAGTTTCATGGCTGAGGTCACCTTTAGTATAGGTTTGTAACTGGCGCTATATGAGTGACCGTCTTAAATCTCCGCAAGAACGCACATTTTTGAAACCCGAGCACACCAATGGAACCCGAGCACATCGATGTAACCGCCGAAACCGGCCTGCCGCGTGGTCCCGGGACGCATCAGGACTGCCGCGGCGTGGCCTCGGTGCTGTCGCGGGTTGGCGACAAATGGAGCGTGCTGGTCATCATGTTGCTGCGCGATGGACCGCGCCGCTTCAACGAGCTGAAGCGGATGATCAACGGCATCTCGCAGCGCATGCTGACCTTGACGCTGCGCGGGCTGGAGCGCGATGGCCTGGTGACGCGCACGGTGTTTCCGACCATTCCGCCGCGGGTCGACTACGAACTGACCGACCTCGGGCGCGGACTGGCCGTGCCTGTGATGGCGCTCGGCGAATGGGCGTTCGCGCATCTGCCGGAGATCGAGGGCGCGCGAAACGACTTCGATGCGCGGAACGGCGAAGGCTGAGTTCGGAGCGTTCGCGTTCGGACAAGTAGACCCGTCATCCTGAGAGCCTGACTGAAAAATGGGTGAGTGATCTCAGTGGGGTGTGATTCCATCGGATTTGCAAAGATTCGAGGGAGAGCACGATGCCCTGGACCAAGATCACTCGGGAGCAATATCGGCGGGACGATCTGCGTTATGCAAGCGATATGACCGATGCGGAGTGGGCGCTGATCAGACGCCTGTTGCCGCGAGCGAACCGGCGCGGCCGGCCGCGTAAGACGGAGCTGCGTCGTGTGATCGAAGCGATCCTCTATATCGTTTCGACCGGCTGCCAGTGGCGGGCGTTGC
>NZ_JAGKJL010000148.1:0-3831 GCF_020329495.1 Bradyrhizobium australafricanum
CGGAGCGGCCCGACCGCCGTATCGAGTTTGTCCCGCTGTTGCAGGAGACCGCCGTGGTGGCGCTGTCGCACAAGCACGCGCTGGCGCGGCGCAAGCAGATCGTGCTGCCCGACATCGCGGATCAGCCCCTGATCGTGCCGGAACGCCGCTCGCGGCCGCACAGCCACGATCTGACGACAAAACTGTTCGACGAGGCCGGGCTGACGCCGCGTATCCAGGAGATCGCCGACGAGAAGCAGACCATCGTCAACATGGTCGCAGCAAGGCTCGGCGTCGCCATCGTGCCGCGCTGGACCGCACGGATGGCGATCCCCGGCGTCCGCTTTGTGCCGCTCCGCCTGAAGCGCGGCAGCAGCGCCGGCCGCCTGCCGCTCGCCGCCGCCTGGCTGAAAGGCTCCCGCGATCCGGTCCGCGACCAGGTGATCGCGGTGCTTGAGGCAAGGTTGAAGAGTTACGCGCGCGAGGCGTGAACACGTCTCTCTCTCTCTCTCTCTTCATTCCGCGGCGTGCGAAGCGCGAGCTCGGAATCCATTCCACCACGCGTTTTGCGGATCGATGGATTCGGGACCTGTGTTGCAAAACGCGGAGCCTCTGTCTTCAACCAATGGAAGGATCATTCGATTTTTCAACCGTGTCGTCGCGAGGCATGGAGCGCGGTAACGCCTGTGCCCATTTCGGCGGCAGAAAGTTCCTCGATCAACTGAAACGCATGGCGCAGAAAGTTCCACCGATCCCGTTCTGCTTCGACCTAATGTGAATCGCGGCGCAATGCTCGCGAGAACCAAGGGCAAGTCTGATGTCACGCTGTTGCATCGATGTTCCGCTTCAACGGATACGATTGCAGTGCGCCGCCACATAAGCGCCCTTTGTTACTTCTTGAATGCATGTCGAGTAACAACCGAAATCCCGAGCCGCATCATGGCGGCTTTGGACCAAGGGAAAGTGATGATGTGGACAGCCCGACACTGCTCGATCCGTCTGCTTGTTGTGCTTGCGACGGCAGTCTCCTCATTCCCAGCCATGGCTCAGGTGAGCAAGGGCAGTCCTTCCGCCGTGGCACCCGCAGCGCCCGCCGCACCAACTGCGGCACCGGCCTCGTCGAGCAAGGTCTCATTAGGTGCCATTCGGTGGGACAATTGGAGTCTCGACAGTCCCTATGGGCAGGTCCTTGCCGACCCTGGATTGCGCGCGCGCGCTCCGTATTACACAGAGCGTCTGCCGAACGGAAATCTCGGTTTTCCCGGAAACACCGAACGAGCACTGAATGCGGACGTGCATTACGCGAAGTCCGCAGGCTTGGATTATTTCATCTTCGGCTACTACCTGGAGAGTTCTTCCTGGGGACGCGATCCCAGTCGAGCCGTGGCGCTCAATCGGGCGTTGGGAAATTTTCTTCGGCTTCCAGACAAGCTCGGCATCAAATACGCGCTGAATTTCAACCTGTCATTCCCCCCTCGTGATGTGCCGATGGTGAGTGATGCAATCAGCAAAGCGGTAGCTGGGCCGGATTACATGCGGGCGAGCGACGGCTCGGCGCCTGTGTTCTTCCTGCTTGGTACGATGACCCCGTGGATAAAGGGGCTTGGGGGCGAAGAGGGTACAAAGGCGGCCCTGAAGGATATGAGGGATCGGGTCAAGGCCGCGACCGGCCGAGATCTCTACCTGGTTGCCTTGCTCTTCAACCTGTCCGAGACGGAGCCCGTTGCTCACAGGATAGGATTTGATGCGGCGAGTACATATGCGACCGCCCTTGGGTCGAATGGAAAATCCCTGCCGTACGCCAGTTGCGCGGCTCTTGCACAGAAAGCCTGGCAAGCCGAAGCCCAGAATGGTTCTGGAGGCTTCCTACCAACCGTGACGCTTGGCTGGGATTATCGACCGGCTTTGCGCGATCTTCAGGAACTGAAAACTCGCAAGCCGAATCCGGACTGGTGTCAACCTGCCACCGATGAGGAATGGACACGGCAAATCCGTGCTGCAATCAGTCAGGCGGCCAACAATCCGCGCAACGATCGCTTCAAGAGCGTTGTGATCTATGCCTGGAACGAGAGCTCCGAAGGCGGCTGGATTCAGCCGACGCTGTCTGAAGGCGTGCGGCGTCTCAAAGTGATCGCCAACGCGGCGGGCCGACGCCCGACACTTCCGCCGTTCAAGCTGGTGTGGCCGACGCGGATCGATCCGAAGGCGTGTGCCGTCGGTTCGTCATCGATCTCAACTACAACGGCTGGCGCCGGATGCAAATCGGCCAGTGATTCGATGACAACTGCGTGGCCATGTCCGCCAGGCATGCAGATTGCAGGCGAGGAATTGCGCCAAGCACCGTCGGAGGATGGAGAAAAAATACCGCTTATCTGGCAGGAGAGGCTCTGCACGCCACAGGGCAAACAACAGCGATCAGTTAATTGAGTCAATATCGACAGGGGGTTCCCAATGGATGAAGTCTGGAGTGATGAGAATACCTTCGTGATCAACGACATGAAGTTTGGCCTGATCAGGCAGAACTTCAATGATGCCAGGACGACGAAGGATTCCATCGCGATCATCAAGAACCGCGGGATGATTGATCGCTACAAAAGCCTCATTCGCGAGAACGGGGTTACCAATATCCTGGAATTCGGCATCTTCGAAGGTGGTTCGGCTTTGCTTCTTGCCGCGATCGAGGAACGTATCAAGTTCGTCGGGATCGATATCAGACCTGCGAGCCCAGCGGTGCTTGGCCTGATCCGCGACCACGGTCTGACGGACCGCGTCAAATTATACTACAATACGTCGCAAGGCGACACCGCGCGCGTCCAGACCATCATTAGGACGGAATTCCCCGGCCAGCGAATAGATATGATTATCGACGACGCCTCGCATCAATACGAGCTCTCGCGAGCAAGCTTCGAGGCGTCCTTCCATTATCTCAAGAGCGATGGTCTCTATCTGATCGAAGATTGGGCCTGGGCTCATTGGGAGGAGCCCTATCAGACGCAGCAATGGACCGATATGCCCGCCCTCACCAATCTGATCTTCGAGCTCGTCATGCTCTGTGGGAGCCGGCCCGATATCATTTCGGAAATGAGCGTTCAGAAGGCGATAGCCATTTTCCGCAAGGGCGAACAAGAGGTCGGAAACTTCAGCCTGTCAAAGCTCTACCGTCATCGCAACAGGTGGACCCCCGCACTGTGACGATGCGCCCGGCTCTTGCCGGAGAGCACACGAGCTCGATCGCTTCCCCCACAACGCGTTATGCCCGGCCTTGCGCCGGGCATTCACGTCTTGGCTGCATAAAAGGAAGACCTGGACGGCCGGGACGAGCCCGGCCATGACGATGACTGAGCCGAAAGGAATCCCCACGTCTTGGAACTGCACCAGCTTCGCTGCTTCGTGGCGGCTGCTGAGAACTGCGTTTCGGGCGCGCGGCGCTGCGCCTGCAGATGATGCCCTCGGCGCTGCGCCTGCAGATGATGCCCTCGGCGCTGGGCCGCCACATCAAGCTGCTGGCGATCGAGAACGGCTTTCGCCGTCGGCTGCGCAAGCCACAGGCGCGGCGCTTCCGGATCGGCGCGATCGACAGCGCCGCGGCCGGCCTGCTGCCGCCGCTGCTGCGCGACCTCCGCGCCGCCCATCCTGATGTTGCCGTGCAACTGCTCGAGGAGAAGACCATCCGCCTGCTGCCGAAGCTGCTGTCTGGCGCGCTCGACCTCGCCTTCGTGCGCCCGCCGGAGCGGCCCGACCGCCGTATCGAGTTTGTCCCGCTGTTGCAGGAGACCGCCGTGGTGGCGCTGTCGCACAAGCACGCGCTGGCGCGGCGCAAGCAGATCGTGCTGCCCGACATCGCGGATCAGC
>NZ_JAGKJL010000149.1:0-3777 GCF_020329495.1 Bradyrhizobium australafricanum
ACGGATGTTTGTGGGTTTTGCGATCGGGCGCACACTGGAGCGACCTGCCGGAACGGTACGGCAAGTGGAAAACGGTGCATCAGCGCTTCAGCCGCTGGTGCCATGCCGGCGTCTGGGAGCGCGTGTTCGCTGCTCTGACCGCCGATCGCGACAACCAGTATCTGATGATCGACAGCACCATCGTTCGCGCCCACCAGCAGGCGACGAGCGGAAAAGGGGGGCCAAAGATCAGGCGCTGGGGCGTTCCCGAGGTGGACTGACCACCAAGATCCACATGCTGGCTGATGCGCTCGGCCGTTCGCTCCGCTTCATCGTCACGGCTGGGCAAGTTAATGACATCACCCAGGCGCCGGCACTGCTCCACGGCCAAAGCGGCGATGCCGTGCTCGCCGACAAGGCCTATGACAGCAACGCCCTGCGTGCGATCATCGCGGAAATCGGCGCAACGGCGGTGATCCCACCGCACCCGCAGGATCATCATTCCGCACGACGCCGACGCATACAAACAGCGCAACCGCATCGAGCGCTGCTTTTGCCAGCTCAAACACTTCCGACGCTTGGCAACCCGTTATGACAGGCGATCTGACAACTTTACCGGCTTCATCCATCTCGCTGCCGCAATGATCTGGATGCAATGAATGTCGATCGGTCCTAGTGCTGGTCGCCGCGGCGAGCTCGGCCGCGACGCGCGCTGCTGCAGCATGCCGCCGATGACTTGGTAGAGCGTCGCGATCCGGTCGGCCATGCCGCGCGCAACGGCCTCGCGCGTGCCGACCATGCGGCCCTGACCAAATTCCTCGCGGATCTTGGTCTGCGTCACGCGCCGGCCACTCGCGGCCGCCTTGATGAAATCGGCGCCGGCCTCATTGGCTCGGCCTGCAGATAGGCCTTGGCGTCATCCGACAGCGGCGCGAACGGATGCGCCGCGTTTTTCAGCGGCGACTGTTCCGACCTGACGATCGTCATACGGCACCAAGGGCAGCTGGCATCGCGGCGGCGCGACCATTTGCGGCTGGTGCTGGTGCGGTTTCGCCGATGAGGCGACAATTCAGCGCGACCTGTCCACGACCGGGTTTCTCATCGACGATATAGCGTCGCAACTCCCCTCATTCGAAGCGATTTCGATTCAAGCCGGCATCGGCGCCACCGAGCCCAATCATTTCCACCGCACATGCTTGATCGGTGTCGCGAATGACAGCCATCCTTACCGGATGGCCGAAGCTATTAAGAGCTGGTGGCCGGCAACGTGCAAGAACCACCTGCCTCAACCGGACACGATGCGGGACATTTCCAATAGCCGTGCACACCGTATCGGGAGAGATACGAGGTTCTGGCTTAATTCGGAGCAACTTATCCCGGACAAGCAAGCAATCCACTTTAGATTAGGCAGAACACGGGATAGGATGCAGGTACAATAGTAAGCGCCCGGTCATGACCCGGGCTTTTGTTCGCCGCCCTTCTCGCCGCGGCCGCGATTGGTTTTGTGCTCGCGGATGAAGTCGCTCAGGCTTTCGAGTCCGAAGTCAGTGAAGGCGGGGATCTGCTGGTCGTCGGGCCCGTAGACCCAGAGGCAACCGTCTTCCGGCTCCATGTCGACATAGACCTCCCACAGCAGTTCGGCGTCCTCGCCGAGCATTTCGGCAGCGAGCGGGAGGGTGTAAACCCGGGTGATCGCAGCCACGGTCAGGCCGCCAGTCTGGCGTCGGATGGGGCGCGCCAGTTCCAGGGAAGAAGCTCGTCGATGCGATTGGCTGGGTGGTCGCTGACGCTGCCGATCAGGTCGGCGAGATAGGCCTCCGGATTGATGCCGTTCAGCTTGCAGGTTTATGCCGCCCGCCGAACTATGCCGAGTCGGGTCGTTTTCCCCAGATTTCTGGCTGACCGGCGTTTGGTCGGTTCGGCATAGTTCGTTCTGTGCCTCCGCTGTCAACAGCGGAGAAAAAGAGCCACAGCTTAACCGGAAGCCTGTGGACGCCAGGTTGCCTGCGGCATCCGCCAGTCAATTCCGGACAGGAGATAGGATAGTTGTGCAACGCTGATCGTCACAACGCCGTCCGCCAACGATGGCCACAAAAAGCGCCCGCGCCCTGGCCATCATGCCAAATGATCTTGATCAGGTCGCCGCGGCGGCCCCTAAAAACGTAGAGATCGCCAGCGTGAGGGTCCCGCTTCAAACCCTCCTGAACCAGACGCGCAAGGCTCGGGAAGCCTCGGCGCATATCGGTATGACCGGTCGCGAGCCAAACCCGTACATTGCCCGGTATGGCGATCATCGGCGCTCAAGCACCTCGAGGACCCGCGCCAGCGCCTCCGGGTCGACATGCTCGTCCACTCGGATGCGTCGTCGGTTGCCAAGATCGATCTCGATCAATCCAGTACGCGCTGCTGCCACGGAGCGCAATCGGCCGTCACCCGCAGGCAAAAGCTTCGGAGTTTCCTCCACCTCCGTAGCGACGATCTGCACCGGCGCAAAAGATGGTACGACCTGCTCTGATGTCCGTGCTTGTCGACGCCAGGTAAACACCAGGCTGGCCGCGACTCTGTTGCGGCGCGCAACCTCAGTCACCTTCGCGCCCGGCACCAACGTCTCCTCGACAATCCGTGCCTTGTCGTCCTGCGACCAGCGCCGCCGCCGCTCCAGCCCGCCCAAAACCTCGACCCGCATCGCCTGATGACCTTAAAGCTAGACTTAAGGCTACACGCTTCGCGAATTACCTCGCGTCACGCAAGACGGCGCCCGTCGGATGCGTACGCCTAGAGCTGTCGCGCCATTCTTCTTTCGCGAGCAAATTCAGGAAATCCGCGAGTGCTTGCTCACCCGCATACTCTGCTGCCATCCTTGACCGAAATCCATCAGTCGTGATCCTGACTCCCATGCTCTTGCTATGGCGGCAAATTTCCCACGACCAGCGACTGGGTCGCTTGTTCGTTTCGAAGGTCGCGATGTAGTAGTCTGAGGCCACACAAATGAATCCGACACTATCCCCACCGCCTGGAATACACGTCCTGATCGTCAGCGCCGATCTACCTTGCGTTCAGCACATAATGAGATCGGTATGGCCAAATCCCTTGGAGTAGTCGAGCAGTGACATCTCAGTTGGCGTTAGCCGAAAAATGCGAACATCTGAGGGCGTCGGCAGTGGACCCAGCATGGAGTTCTGTTCTGGATACCTCTCGAATAGCAGGCGCAGCGCTTTTTTGCCCTCGGCGGGATCATCCATAACCTCGGCCCGCGCCGCAATTGACGGCCCGGTGATTTCCATCACCTGCGGGGTGTCGTCGTCGATCGCGAGCGACACGCGGTTGTCTCGGGTCAGATTGGTTGCTTTCTGGCTGTCTTTCCCGCATAGGAAATAGATGGCAAAGCGGTCGTTGGCGTAGCCCACTGTAGTTACTTGGGGCCAGCCGTCCGGCCGCAGCGCCCGATACGCATGATGCGATGCTGATCGAGCAATGCCTGTATCTTGCACCTAGATAAATCGTCGTTCGTGAAGAACTGGCGGCAGCGCCCGGCTCAAGCGGTGTTTCGAGCCGGGACGGTCTCGAAGAAGGCTCGGATGATGACACGCAAGAGCTCTGCGAGCCATCGCAGCAGCAGGCCGAAGTTATAGCCGGCAGCGGCGAGAACAGCGTTGATGCGGTCGCCGAGGCGTCCCTTGAGATAATTTCTGTCCATGCGGTGCTCGGCCTTGACGTGGCCGATGACGGGCTCGACAGCCGCGCGACGCTTCATCTCGCGACGGATGGAAGCTGTGACGCGGCGGACCTGACCCGAGA
>NZ_JAGKJL010000150.1:0-3594 GCF_020329495.1 Bradyrhizobium australafricanum
TCTCGGGTCAGGTCCGCCGCGTCACAGCTTCCATCCGTCGCGAGATGAAGCGTCGCGCGGCTGTCGAGCCCGTCATCGGCCACGTCAAGGCCGAGCACCGCATGGACAGAAATTATCTCAAGGGACGCCTCGGCGACCGCATCAACGCTGTTCTCGCCGCTGCCGGCTATAACTTCGGCCTGCTGCTGCGATGGCTCGCAGAGCTCTTGCGTGTCATCATCCGAGCCTTCTTCGAGACCGTCCCGGCTCGAAACACCGCTTAAGCCGGGCGCCGGCGCCAGTTCTTCACGAACGACTCGAGAATGAAGTGCGCGATAGGCGCGCGAAGACTAGAAACGTTGATCGCTTCACCCTCCAAAGCTGTCGAGATCGTAGCAGGCCCACGCCCAAGCCGTTGTGCCGGGAACAACTTTGCTGCCGGCTGCTATCATTCCAGCAACCTTGCAGTCCGATAGTGTCGCCATGTATCCCTTTAGGATCGTTATTCCACCATCTTCTCTCTGGTAGGTAACCACGCCTAACGCGCCGGATAATCCCTGCTGGAGGGTAGTGTCGTGGCAGACATAGGAGGCGGAAGAGCCGGGCGTCGCAGTCGCGGCTTTGATCGCTGCCTCACCCATCTTCCGGCACTCGTCTATGTTTTGTGAGGGCTGAGCGGTGATGTTGATCGTGGCTAAAACGCTCAGTTGCGTCGAAGCGACTATAACGATGAGCGGCGACATGGCGACGGACCACCTTAATCATCACGGCGTAGTTGCTCTGAGCGCATCAGGCCATCGAAGACGGATGGGGTAGGCCATTGCGCGCACCTTTCTTGGTCGATGTCTTCGATCGCTCTGTTTGCCCGCACATATAGCCGCCTGCTGTGCAAGTCACATTGACTACGGATACCGCCGCGTCGGCGATGAGAATGGTATGGTTTCGAGCCGGGTTGATGCTCATGGGCGGTGCTCCTCATGCGCAGCGTCGGAGATGATCTTGATCAACCTAAAAAGCGTGAGTGGATGTTCGCATATAAGTTCTGTGGTCGTCAGCGCGAACTCGTCAGGGCCCCCGCGCTGGCGGATGGACTCCCGAAGTGCGGCGAGCTTCTCGGGATCCGCGGAGCGAATAGCCGCTTCGAAAGCCGGAACGAATTTGAGCCTGTCTCATTGCAGCATGCTCTTTATGACGAGAGGTTCGGTTTTGGAGGCGACTTTGGTGGCGGCCTAATTGCCATAAGCTCCGCAATCGCGGCAAGTACGACGCTCGTTTCCGCCCTCCCTTCGGATCATTCTTTGAGCGACGCTATCGCGTTCTCCAAGGCCTCCCGCAGCCCCCATGTCGCCGAAGACCATGCGACCTGTGGCTACAAAAGACGCGGGCGTCTGGAGGAACCACCCGCGCGGAGTTTGCTACGCCAAGCTTGGTCTGTCTGGAGTTGCGTGAAGAACAGCCAAGCCGATAAGCCGCTCAGCAACTCGCATGCCAGACGGGCACTATGCAGGAGTGAAGACAAACAGCGCGTTAATCGACAGAGCGCAATCTCTGAGGCCGACGCGACAGAAATGCGTGCAAGCGGGGCTGCTGACGGACCGCCCGCACGAAGTTTCCCATCGAAGCGTGGCCCTCGCGAGGATCACAACTAAAGCGACCAAGCCGCCTGGCTCAGCAACCCGCGTGCCACACGGCTGGAGAAGACGACGAGACGGCGAAGCGGTAAGCTATCACGGCGCGCAATTAACTGCTCGCGCCGCTTCCGGGCATGCATGTCGTTAACCCGATGCGGCTTGGACGAAAGCAGACGCGCGGCTTATGGCGCCGGGGACGTGGGGGGGGATCGGATCGACCTTGCGAGAAACTCGACGAACCGGCGTACCCGTCTCACGTACTTCTCGGACACGCCCTTCTCACGACGGATGCCGGGACATCGACGCGGTGCCGAGCGAACCGATCGGTGACGCCATCCTCGATGTCGGCGACTGCGACTTTGGCCAGCGTCAGCCATTGCGCGAGGTGACGGCTGCGGCGTCATAGCCGCTCACCATCAAGCTCGTATGCCCCAACACCGTCAGGTGTCGTGCGAACTCCGTCACCAGCGGGGCGAGATCGCCTGCGTCCATGCAGCGCTGCCCGTGGCAGTGAGTCCCACTCGACTTGGCCATTCCTTGTCTCCCTTTCGTTGCCATCAAGACAGGAAGGGAGGCCTCAGATTATGCGGAGCGAGGAAGAGGGCACTGGGAACTAAACTGTAGATAACGGAGCGGATCTTGGATCGAATGCCCGCGCGCTCCGCATAATCGTGGGTTCCGCATAATTTCTGAAGTCCACAGGCTGCGTCGCCACGTAAATTATGAGGCTCGCGGGCGGCGTCAGCATGAACGTGTCCGTTGAAGCGCCAAGAACACATCACTCGACACAGCAAGGCCAGGCACCTCCACTCGTGCTCCCTGGAGTTCAACCGTCACAACGGCTGCTTCCGGCGACCCGGTGGGCTCTGCGGCCGCAGGTAGCGCCGATTCCGATACTACCGGCACGAACGAAAGCGTGTTCGCCGAAGCCGGCAGCACCAACTGGCCCAAACGCGCGGCCAGTGGTTCGCGCAATTCCCCGAATATTAGCCAGCGTTCCCGCGCCGCCCGTGATATACGAGACAGTCGTGCCACTAAGCGTTCCCGGCCCTCTGCTATGAGCGAGCACAGTTCCTCGGGTGAAGAGCTTGTCGCCATTCTCGAATGGCATAGACCGTGTATATGCTGCCGGGACCATTATTGTCGACGTAGTCGGAAACGCCACGCGTCCACGTTTCCTTGATCTTCAAACCATGGACGACAGGAGCGTTAGTCGGAAAAGTGCGATAAATTTCAAATGAACTCGCCTGAGCCCGCGACGTCGCCGACGTCGAGAAACTTTGTTGTGTGTATTTTGCATTTCCGCGCCCGCTTTGTAGGACACACGCTGCGTCTGTTGCGCGAACGCGATCGCTGATCGGGACGGTGACACAGCAGAGCTGATGTCGTTAGAATGGTAGCGCGTCGTATCATGGCAACCTCCTGGACTAGCAACCGAACGCCTTTGTGACGTTCCGGCCTCGTGATTTACGGCGCTATTTCGCGGTAACGCTAAACTCAGAGTTGTCCGTGCCCGTGACGCGTGCGTCAACGTTTCGTTCCGTCCTAAGAGCCTGCAGAGCACGTCGGCACGACTATCTTCGACCCTCGCGTCAAAGCTTCCCAAGTGGAAAGGTTGCGATCAACAACAAAAGCTACTGTACCTCAAGGATCATTTCGACTTCGACCGGGGCATGGCGCGGAAGCGCCGCCACGCGCAGTGAGGAGCGAGCATGTCTACCATCGATTCGCCGAACACCTCGACCATTAGGTCGGAATATCCATTGATCACCTTGGCTTAGTCACCGAAGTCATCGGCCGAGTTAACCATGCCGACCACTTTAACAACGCGTTTCACGCGATCGACGCTACCCAGCGCCGCTCGCTCCTTTGCCAGCGTGATCAAGCCTGCTTGCTTGGCAGCCTCATGGCCTTATTCGTCGATCAGATCCCGTCCGAGCTTACCCTTCGGCTCGCTCGAGACTGCCCGCCATGAACAGGAGAT